>JAZNEN010000331.1:0-14271 GCA_045588615.1 Eubacteriales bacterium | reverse complement strand
CGGCATATAGTTTTTTTCTATTGTTTCCGTTATGGGCTGTGTCGATATTTCCGCTAAAGGAAAGTTTTCCTCAGGCTCTGTTATCTTTTTCTTTCTTGCCATTTTGCCACCTTATATATCTGCATCTTTGATGTAAAGTGCGCCGTGGGTCGATATAAATTCCTTTCTTGCTTCGATATTGTCGCCCAGAAGTGTATCAAACATTTTATATGTTTCCTCTTCATCTGTAGGGCATACCTGAATGAGTCTTCTTGTTTTCGGTGACATAGTTGAAATGTGCATCATATCGGCATCATTTTCACCAAGACCCTTTGAACGCTGTATTGTGTATTTTTTGTCACCGAGATTTTTAATTATCTCATCCTTTTGCGCATCGTTATATGCAAATAAAATTTCATCCTTGCACGTTATTTCGTAAAGCGGGGATTCTGCAATATACACCTTGCCGGCTTTTATAAGCGAGGGAAGGAGTCTGTAGAATATCGTAAGGATAAGTGTTCTTATCTGAAATCCGTCAACGTCGGCATCCGTACAGATTATGACCTTTGACCAGCGCAGATTGTCAAGGTTGAATTCCGCAGTGTCAGATTTATGCTTTGATTTTATTTCAACGCCGCAACCGAGGATCTTTAAAAGGTCCACTATTATCTGGCTTTCAAAAATCTTTTCATATGAGCTTTTAAGACAGTTCAGCGTTTTACCTCTTACAGGGATGATAGCCTGAAATTCAGGCAGTCTTGCAAGCTTACAGGAGGACAAAGCCGAATCACCCTCAACTATAAAAAGCTCACGCATATTTTTGTCCTTTGAACGGCAGTCAACGAATTTTTCGATTTTATTTGTTATATCGTTTGTTGTAGCAAGCTTCTTTTTAAGGTTAAGACGTGTTGCCTCCGCTGACTCACGGCTTCGCTTATTGACAAGCACCTGCGTTGCTATTTTTTCGGCATCGACAGGATTTTCGGCAAAGAATATTTCAAGATTTTGTTTTATAAAATTCGTCATACACTCTTGAATAAAGCTGTTTGTTATAGACTTTTTCGTCTGGTTTTCGTAAGAGGTATATGTCGAAAAGCTGTTGGTAACTATAATAAGCGAATCCTTGATATCTCCAAACTGTATCTTCGCTTCGTTCTTATTGTATTTTCCGATTGATTTTATATATTTGTCAATTGCAGATACAAATCCGTTTTTAACGGCATTGTCGGGAGAGCCGCCATGCTCAAGATAACTTGAGTTATGATAATATTCCGTTACGTTTATTACATTTGAAAATGTAAAAGCGATCTCAAATTTCAGTTTATAGTCGTTTTTATCTGCTCTGTCACGTCCGACACCTTCGCCCGAAAGGCAAACTGTCTGACAAAGCGCCGTTGTGCCGGCGAGCGTTTCAACGTAATCGGAAATACCTTTTTCGTAAAGGTATTCACGTTCTTCGAATGTATTGTCATCTTTCTGAATTTTTAAAATGAATTTAAGTCCTGCATTGACGATAGCCTGCTTTTTTAAAACATCGTCATAATATTCAAGCGGAATATTGATATCGGTAAAAACGTCAAGGTCAGGCTTCCAATGAATTACCGTGCCGGTTTTTTTCTCTTTTTTTGCGATTTCTCTTACTTCAAGCTCGGTTATCGGAAATCCTCTTTCAAATGAAATTGAGCTGACATATCCCTTTGAATAAGATTTTACCGTCATAAACTGTGAAGCAAACTGCGTTGCGCACGCACCCAGACCGTTTAAGCCGAGGGAATATTCATATGCAGCATCGCCAGAGTTATTGTCGTATTTGCCGCCTGCATAAAGCTCACAAAACACGAGCTCCCAATTATAGCGTTGTTCTTTTTCGTTATATCCGAGAGGAACACCTCTTCCGAAGTCTTCGATTTCTATCGACTTATCGTTATACACGGTTACGTAAATAATATTACCGAAGCCCTCACGTGCTTCATCTATTGAGTTTGAAAGTATCTCAAAAACAGAATGTTCACATCCCGAAAGTCCGTCAGAGCCGAATATAACACCCGGACGCAAACGCACCCTGTCGGGTCCCTTCAGCATTTTTATATCTTGTTCCGCTGCAGCAGAATTCTTTTTTGCCATATATAGCTACTCCTTCGATTAATATTATAATAATAACATAAACAGAAAAAAACTTAATTAATATTGTGTAAATATTTTACTTTATTGCACGCATTATATCTTATTGACACGGTGAAGAAAATGGTATATAATAGTCTTATGGATAAAAGATTTATTTTACACTGTGACTTAAACGGCTTTTTTGCCTCTGTCGAATGTGTTTTAAAACCTGAGCTTAAAAATGTTCCGATGGCTGTTGGAGGCAATAAAGAAACACGTCACGGCATCATTCTTGCTAAAAATGAGCTTGCGAAAAAATACGGTGTCAAAACTGCCGAAACGCTTGCAAGTGCAAGAAAAAAGTGCCCCGATCTTGTCATTGTACCGCCTCACCACGGGATATATCAGAAGTACAGCAAAACAGTAAATTTAATATATCTTCGGTATACTGACCTTGTGGAGCCGTTTGGAATTGATGAATCATGGCTTGATATCACGGGCAGTATGCACCTTTTTGGTGAAAAAAATTATAAAACTGCCCAAAAAATCGCAGATGAAATAAGAAATACCGTGAAAAAAGAAACAGGGCTTACGCTTTCCGTCGGTGTTTCGTATAACAAGGTTTTTGCTAAACTCGGCTCCGACTATAAAAAGCCCGACGCCACAACGGTTATAACCGAAGATAATTTTAAAAATATCGTACACCCTTTGCCCGTTGATGCTTTGCTTATGGCCGGAAGGTCTGCAAGCGAAAAGCTTAACTCATTTAGAATAAAAACAATTGGCGAACTTGCCAATTACGACGTATCACTTCTCGAAAAGAAACTCGGTGTTCTTGGGGTGACACTTTATAAATATGCTAACGGCGAGGACGACTGTCCTGTGGCATCATTTTACTCAAAGCGCGAAGTGAAGTCTGTCGGACGGGGAATGACATTTACCCACGACCTTGCAACAGTTTCCGAAATAGAAGCGGGAATATCCGCTTTAAGTAATGAGGTATGTGCCAGCCTGCGGAAGATGGATTTAAAGTGCAAAACTGTACAGCTTTCAATAAAAGATGTTAATCTGAAAACTGTACAAAGACGTGCACCGCTTGAAAATCCCACAAACTCAACAAGGAAAGTGTATGAATGTGCCGTAGGGATATTCAAAAAAAGCTGGAATATAAGAAATCCTGTCAGGGCAATGACGGTAACGGCGATAAATTTGCAAGATTTAAACGAAAAATGTGTACAGCTTTCCTTTTTCGACGATGATGTTTGCGATGAAAAAGATGAAAAGGAAGAAAAGCTTGACACAACTCTCGACAAGATAAATCAAAAATACGGAAAAAATGCAATAAAGCCTGCAAGCTTTATAAAAAACGATATCGGTATAAAATAATGTTGATAAAAGAAATTCTGGATATTTTAAAGGAAGAAAAAATCGAATATGCAGAGGCTGTGCCGTATGAAATTCTTACGAAAAATCCAAATTCAAAGAAGATTTTTCCCTTTGGTGTTTCCTCTGTGATTGTTTTTTTGATTCCATATTTCAGCGGTACTGAAAAAGGGAATGTATCCCTCTATGCAAGGGCTAATGATTATCATTTATACTGCAAAAAACTTGAAGAAAGAATGCTACCGAAGCTTCGGGGGGTTATCGGAAACGGTGTTTTGCTTGCCGATACATCTCCGATATATGAAACCGAGGCGGCATCCCTTGCCGGACTCGGGGTCATTGGATACCACGGACTTCTGATAAACCCGAAATATTCAAGCTTTGTGTTTATCGGAGGAATATTTACGTCAGCTTCATATGAAAAATTGACAGACAAAAGAAGCTTCGATATAAAATATTGCAGTATGTGCAAAAAATGCAGAAGTGCTTGCCCTGTTTGTCTTGATAAAGATAAATGTTTATCGTTACTGACGCAGAAAAAAGGGAATTTGACATCCGAAGAAGCGGAGCTGATAAGGAACCATGGAACTGTATGGGGGTGTGATATATGTCAACTTTCGTGCCCGTATACAGAAAAAATGATAAGCTGCGGAACTGTAACGGAAATTGAATTTTTCAAACGGGATCTTGTACATTATATGACACGCGAATACATAGAAAATATAAGCAAAGAAGAATTTAAGAAAAGGGCTTTTTCTTGGAGAGGTAAAAAAATCCTTTTAAGAAATTTAGAAATATGCGCAAAAAAATAAACGGTTTATATGTAAAATGGCTTGACTTTCGGATAATGTCAAAGGAGCTT
This sequence comes from Eubacteriales bacterium, assembly GCA_045588615.1. GTDB lineage: Bacteria > Bacillota > Clostridia > Oscillospirales > CAG-272 > RGIG7213. The sequence goes on along the minus strand of JAZNEN010000331.1, from coordinate 9,944 downwards.
CAAATTATCAATACAGAAGAAAAACGGCTTAAGCTGGTTGCAAAAAAGGCATCTGTGACAAACAGTGATATAACATTGGGTGTACTTGCAAATGCAAGACTCAGAATTTCAAAATACAGACAGCGCGAGCTTGAGTCGGTTGAGGAAAAAGTTAACTACACATATTCAAAATTTAAGTTCAATCCGATAACGGAATTTTTTAAAACTTTCTTTTCCATTTCAAGAAAATACCGCTTTATGACAGGCTTTTTCGGGTATTTTTCACTTATTCTATCTGCAATACAAACAGGTGCCGTGTTTATTTTTTCCTCAGCATTTGCAATTTTGTCTTTGCCGTTTGCAATAATCACCTATGCACTTTTTGCAGTACCCAGAAGAATTAAAACGGTAAAAATGTGTGAAAGCTTTGTGACATCTGGGAAAAATATATCGCTTATTGTTGCAGACGGTGTTAAGTATGATAAACTCGAAGCGGGATATGCAAAAGAGCTTTTTGGCTTTGTTTCTGAAAAAGGAATCTGTCTTATAATCACCTCCGACGGAGGCCGCGGTTTTTCCTCGGTTAAAAAAATTTCAGACGATGTATATACCTGCACACGCAGGTTTGCATCCCAGCTTGGAAAACGTATGGGAAAAAAAGAGTTTTTGTTTCTCGTTAAAATATGAAAGGAAATAAAATGGTTGAATTTTTAACTGCCCCATCTGGGTTTGGTAAAACCACACATATATACAATAAGATACGTGATAATTTGAAAAACGGAAAACGTGTTATGCTTGTTGTACCCGATCAGGAGGCAGTAAGTGCCGAGGCTATGTGCGCTGATGTTATGGAGGGCATACCGTCACAGGAGCTTTATGTTTGCAGCTTTTCAAGACTTTGCAACGATGTTTTCCGTAAATATGGCGGTATCGTATACAATTATGCAGATAAAACAACGGGGAGATTACTTGTTTTTCTCGCTTTGCGAAGTGTATCAGCATATCTTAAAGAATATGAAAATATTTCTTTTTCCGATACAGCCGTTATTTCGGGTATTCACTCGACAATAGGTGAGTTTAAAAGATGCGGAATAACGCCCGAAAAGCTTTACAAGGTTTGTGAAGAATTACCGGAAGCCCAAAAACGGCTTAAAAATAAGCTTTCGGATATTGCGCTTATTTATGATGCATACAACTCAAATCTCGGTTCTTCTGTTTGCGATCCCGCGGACGATATGTCAAAGCTTTGCGCTGTTTTGGAAGAAAAAGATTATTTCTCGGAATTTGACAGTATTTACATAGATTCATTTTACTATTTTTCCGCACTGCAGTACAAAGTTATATACCATATTTTTAAATCTTGCCCGTATACTTGTGTGTCACTTTGTATTCCGAGTGACAAAAAAGACGAGATAAGCTTTACACTTTCGGAAGTATACAATGTATTTTCTAATCTTTTGGAGATTGCTGAGAGGTGTAATTCGGATATATCCGTTGAAACGCTGTGCCTTGGTGTAAGATTTTTAAACGATGAAACGAAGTATCTTGAATATGCCCTGAGAAATGAGGAAAAAACACCGTTTGATACAGCGGAGCATGTAAAATGCGTTATTTGCAAAACACCGTTTGATGAGGCGGAATATGCCGCAAGCATCATAAACAAAAGAATAAAAGACGGAAAACGGTTTAAAAACTTTGCAGTTGTCGTAAATTCAATTGACAATTGGCACGGAATTATCGATGTTATTTTTGAAAAGTTCAATATCCCCTACTTTATGTCATCGAGAACTGACATAATGCAAAAACCGTTTGTGAAGCTTATTTTTGCGGCTTTCAATATACATATGTCGGATTTCTACCGTGAGGATGTTATTTCATACATAAAAACCGGACTTGTCGGACTTTCGTATGAAGACTGTGATCTGTTTGAAACATATGTAAAAAAATGGGGAATAAACGGTAACAGATTTTATAAAGACTCTTGGGAGATGAACCCTTCGGGATACGGAACGAAATTTTCCGAAGAAAGTGCCGTACAGCTTGAAAGAATAAACAGAATAAAAGATTACATAATAACCCCGCTTTACGATTTTTCAAAGGCTTTGTCACAGGATGGCTTGACGTGCGAAAAGGTACTTGACTGTATTTATGACCTGCTTATAAAAATAGATGTCAAAAAACAGCTTGGTGAGCTCGTTTCTTCAAGTCAGGACAGTGCTGAAACATCCGAAATATATCAGATATGGAACCTGTTTTTCAAAGCCGCAGGAGATATTGCGGAAATATGCAAGAATGTAACGGTCACCCCCGAGGAATACCGTGCGCTTTTGTCAATGGTGCTGTCTGAAATCGATATAGGAAAAATACCGACATCGCAGGATCAGGTCATAATCGGTGAGTCCGGAAAGATAAGGATCAATAATTCCGATGATATATTCATTTTAGGTGTGAATGAAGGAGACTTTCCGTCCTCTGCCAAAAACAGCACGGTGTTTTCGTTTTCCGATATCCGTGAATTGCAAAAGTGCGGTGTGTCGTTTACAGACGAAGAAACACTTTTGCTTCGTGATACATTTGATTTTTATAAAACAGTCACGTCGTGCAGGGAAAATGCGTATATCACATCGTCTGTAAAGGACTCGTCAATGGCATCAAATAAACCGTCTGTGCTGTTTTATAAGGTCTCGTCGCTGTTTCCGACAGGTACTTACACCTTTGACGGAATAACCGCATCCGACATTGCAACGTATTCTGTCGGCCTTGATTTTATCGGACGGCATGAAAAAAAACGGCAGATAAATACCGTCAAGAAAATACTTGCTCAAAATCCGCAAACATCTTTTGCGACGGAAAAATATAAATCTTTGGGTATGCTCTCAAAGGAAACCGTACAAAAAATATACGAAGGCGACCTGCGTTTGTCACAGTCGAGGATCGACAGCTTCAGAAAATGTAAGTTCGGTTACTACTGCAATTATGTTTTGGGACTGCAAAACGACAAGCGTATTGATATTGAGTCAAATGATCTCGGTACATACGTACACTATCTATTACAGCGCTTGCTCGAAGAATACATAAAAGGCAGGGTTAGATCTGATGCTTCACATGATGAGCTGTGTGAGCTTATAGACACCTTCACCTCGGAATTTACAGCTCAGTATTTACACATTTCACTTGATGAACACGGACACGGAAAAATAAGATCTTTGTTTGAAAGAATGAAAAAAAATACTGTCAAAGCGGCCGAAAATATACTTCTTGAGCTTTCGTCAAGCGAGTTTAAGCCGGCACGTCTTGAGCTTTCGATTTCCGATAACGGCGAAATGCCTCCTGTGCGCATACGGCTCTCGGACGGTTCCGATGCCGTCCTCGGTGGTATAGCCGATAGGGTGGATACATATACGGATGAAAAGAATACATATATAAAACTTATCGATTACAAATCAGGCAAAAACTCTTTCTCGCTTGAAAACATCGAAAAGTGTGATGGGATACAGTTGTTTGTATATATGATAAGCATTTGTACAAAGGGCAGCAAGCTGTTTGGAGAAAATATAAAGCCTGCGGCGGCATTTTATGTTACAGTTTCTCCCGAAATTAAAGACAGTGATGCACCGATAGATGCAGAAGATGCTGAAAAATATGCATCTGACAGCATTGTGCGCCGCGGTGCTGTATTGAACAGCGAAGAAGTAATGGCGGCTGTCTTCGGTAAAGACGGGAAATTTATGCCGAAATATGCAAGCGACAAAAAGATCTCGTATATTGCCGATGAACAATTTACCGAAACATTTGAAAAACTGAAATGTGCCGTCGGTGAGTTGGCAGAAAAAATGAAAAAAGGATATTCTGAGGCATTACCTGAAAAAATAGGGTCGTATATGCCTTGTGAATATTGCGATTATAAGATGGTTTGCAGATATGAAAGCAAAACGGTGAAAGATGATGAGTAAAAGAACTTGGACAGAAAGCCAGCTTAGTGCTATAACACACAGAGATTCGGATCTTCTGGTCGCGGCAGCGGCGGGTTCCGGTAAAACCGCAACGCTTACCGAAAGGGTAATACGCCGTGTTACGGAAGAAAATGCGGACTTATCACGTATGCTTATCGTTACATTCACAAAAGCCGCAGCGGAAGAACTGCGCATAAGAATAAGAGATGCACTTACAAAGAAAAGTGCCCAAAACCCTTCTGACCGTTCTTTGCGTGTAAAGCTGTTGATGCTTAATTCGGCTCAAATAAGTACTATACACGGGTTTTGTTCATCGCTCATAAAGGAAAATTATGCTGCGTTGAATCTTCCGTCGGGGATGCGGATCGCAGAGGAATCGGAAGCAACACTGTTAAAAAAGCGTGTTATGGATAAAGTCATCGATATGTACTTTGAAAACGAAGTACCGGACGAATATAGAAGCGACGGTTTTCCGATACTTTTTGACAGTCTTATAAAAAGCAAGACGGCGGAAAAGCTTTCCGATGTTCTCATTTCGGTTTACGACACGGTCAGCAGTTCAGCTGACGGTGTGAAGATAATACATAAAACATCGGACAATTTCAAGACGGTTGAAGAGGGCGGATTTTTTGAAAGTGTATATGCAGATACGGCAAAGAAAAGTCTTCTTCGTACGGTCAAGCATTTTATTCGCGAATATAAGAGTCTTATCGACAGCTTCTCCGGCGATGAAATATTTTCCTCAAAATATGTACCGATGCTGACAGATGAAGCCGAAATGCTTCACAAAACAGCCCTTTGCTGTGAAGACGGAAATGTTAAAAAAGCACTTGGGATATTTTGTGATTTTTCATTTGTAAGAGCGCCTGCTGTACGCGGTGAATACGCCTTCAAAGAAGCCGTAAAAAATGTTCGTAATGACATTAAGGAGGAAAGAAAAAAACTGCTTCCTTACAGGGCATTTACAGACGACACCCTTTCAATTGTTGCCAAAGACGGAAGGCTTCTTTTTGAGTGTATGTACAAGCTCATTTCACTGTTTTGCAAAATGTTTGAGGAAGAAAAACGCATACGCCGTTTCATGGATTACGGAGATTTAGAGCAGTTTGCCTACAGACTCTTCTATGATAAAAACGGCAATAAAACAAAAAAGGCATACGAAACATCAGAGCTGTATGATGAAATATATATTGATGAATATCAGGACTGCAACAGCTTGCAGGATGCAATATTTTCTGCAATATCTAAAAACAACAGATTTATGGTTGGTGATATAAAGCAGTCAATCTATTCTTTCAGAGGAGCCGAACCGTATCTGTTTTCAAATTACCGTATCGCATTTGAAAATTCAGATAACGGACGTGCGATTTTTCTTTCCAATAATTTCAGATGCTCCGAAAATATAATCAAATTCACAAATCTGGTCTTTGCCCCGGTATTTTCGAAGAATAAGGACATTCCATACAAAGAGGAAGATGAGCTTGTGTTTTCAAAGTTTTCTGACACCTCCGAGCGTGTTACTGTCTGTGTCATAGGTAAAAACGAAAATGAAACAGCAAAGGAAACCGAAGCATCATATATTGCCGACACGATTGCGTATATGATTGAAAATGAAGCGGGCGAGGACGGAAGACCGTACACGGCGGGGGATTTTGCCATACTTTTGAGAAATGCCAAAAAATCCGCAGCTATTTATGAGCAGGCACTTGTCAAACGAGGTATTCCCGTTTATAACGGTGTTGAAAAGAATTTTTTTGAGTCAAGCGAAGTGCTGTTGGCGCTTTGTCTTATATCCGCTATAGATAATCCTATGCGCGATGTACAGCTTGCAGGACTTATGCAAAGCCCGCTGTTCCGTTTTTCTCTTGATGAGCTTATTGAGATAAGAGGGAAAAATAAAGATATCCCCCTGTATTCATCATTACTTGAATATACCGAAAGAACAAATGACGAAAAGTGCCGTGCATTCATTGAAAAACTTAACCTTTACCGAAAAAAGGCGCAAGGAATGCAGACAGACAAGCTCATTTGGTTTTTATACAGTGATACGGGGATTTTCGCCCTGCTTTGTTCGGATGGTGAAAAAAGCGAAATTGAGTCAAAACGGGCAAATCTTATGATGCTTTACGAATATGCAAGAAAGTTCGAGGCAGGTTCATTCAAAGGCCTTTATAATTTTATCAGCTATATAAACGAAATAATTGAGCGCAAGACAAAGCTTGAAGCCGTAAAAGCAGACAGTGACGAGGAAAACAGCGTTAAAATAATGACTGTGCATAAGTCCAAAGGGCTGGAGTTTCCGGTTTGTTTTCTTGCTGACGCATGTGCCGATCTCGGTAAAAAGGGCGGAAATTCGTACAAATATGACAGACGCTGCGGTTTTGCGGTTAAGATACGCGATAATACGGGCTTTGTGTCATATAAAACGCCGATGTACTGTGCTGTCTCAAGTGAGGAGCATGACAGAGAACAAGAGGAAGAAGCACGCATTTTGTACGTTGCTTTAACAAGAGCAAGAAATAAACTGTTTGTGACAGGCGGTGTTGACGATGCTGAAAAATTTACAAACGGTATCCCCGGCGGTGAAATGACGGAATATTCATTTTACAATTCGCGTTCTTATATGGAAATGATACTTTCTGCGGCAGAAGATGATGTATCGTTTGAAAAAAAGATATTGTTCGGATATGACGGTATTGAAACGGCGACGGATGCAATTGATGAAAGTATAGAGGAATTTGATGAAGAACTTTACAACGAAGTCATAAAAAATCTTAACTATAAATATCCGTATGAAGTTGAAACGACGCTGCCGAAAAAAGTTTCCGTCTCAAGACTTTACCCTGATTTTCTCGACAAAGATGATGATTTATCTGAAATTATAACCAATGACATCCCGCTTGAGTTTAAAGATCCGGATGCTATAAGGCGTGAGGTAAAAAATACACAAAAGGGAATTGCAACACATCTGTTTATGCAGTTTTGTGATTTTGACAGTGTCTTAAGACTTGGTGCAAAGGAAGAAGCGGAAAGGCTTTTGTCGTTTGGTTTTATGAAGCGTGAGGATGTTGATTTTATCGACTTTGCAAGTGTTGAGTCATTCTTTTCGTCATCCTCTTTTAAGGCCATAAAAAATGCCTTGGCGTGCGGTCTTCTTGTTAAAAGAGAATATCGTTTTAATATTAATCTTTCCGCATCGCTTTTTACAAATGATGATGATATGAGAAAGAAGCTTGAAAATGAAAAGCTTCTCGTTCAGGGTGTTATTGACATTATGTTTGAAAATGATGACGGCACATTAACCCTTCTTGATTATAAGACTGACAGAATAAACGATAATGAAAGGGAAATAGCATCATTTGTCGATAGACATAAAACGCAGCTTCAGTATTATAAAATCGCCGTTGAACGCATTACGGGTAAAAAAGTAACGGATACGGTCCTTTACTCGTTTGCACTCAGACGGGATATTAAGGTTGATATTTGAAAAACCGTTGACACGATTGTAAAGTTATGTTATAATTATTATGCAATTGGGCGATAAGCTCACCTCGTATAACGGTGTTTCCTTTACCTATGATGCACAGGGAAATCCCCTTACGATTTGATTTTGATGATAATAACTATTGGAGTGTACTGTGGAGTGGTGCCCAAAAGACGTTGGTGGAAGCTATGTATAAACAAGCCAAAGCAATTAACAAAAACTTCTCATATGGGCGTACAATTGGTGGATTGAATACAGAATTGCAAGGACACTGGTTGGCGTATGTAACAACTGGTATTGAAAACGCACGTATTGCGGATATGGGGGCTCTAACAAGTGGCAAAATTGGTTATGATAGCAACGCATGGTTCTGGGAAGGCGGAAATGCAGTGAAAATAATTGATAAAATCAGCATATACAAACCATTGCGATTTGCGGGAATTATTCGAGATATATTGAGGTATATTTGATGGGTAAAAAAACAATTATTAGTGTATTTATATTGTTACTATTATTACTTTTTTTGAGTGCTTGCGGGACACCGAGTGACTGGAAAGAAATCGAAATAGAAAACTATGGATACATTAAAGTACCTGCAAATTGGGAGCTTTGTGTCGTTGACGGTTTCACATATATTTATCGGATGGAAAATGGCGAAAAGAAAAATGTATTGGTTCAATACGCAGATGATTCAGGAGTAAATCCGTATTTTTCCGAAATCGAAGATATGGTATGGATACGTGATGAGAATTTTTCCAACAGTGCAGCTTTTTCGAGAAAGAAAATTTGTTACAGAGATGGTTCAATGTCTGAAATGTACGTTTCGACTTTTTACAACGCTGATATTTCTGCATCTAAAGTGTTTATTTGTATAGATGATTCTGTGTCAGAAGATACAATAAGAACGATAACAAAGTTCTTTTCCTGGTCAAAGCATAGTGATAAGTAGTTGTAGATAGGATATTAGATTGGTTTTGAACGAGAAAACGGTTTAGTTAATTGGTTTCCCCTAACCGTTTTCTCAAAAAGGCATCGTGAAGTTGATATAGCTAAGATGTTAACACTAAGGCGCCCTCTGGGAGGGAGCTGGATTTGGCGAAGCAAAAGACTGAGGGAGAGTGCGTAACAATAAAATTTATCGTAATTCAACCGTTACATAGGTTCCTAAAAGGAGGATATTTATGGAGATATATGAGGATTTAGCTGCTATCAGCGAATGTATCCATTGGGAATATAAGAAATATCGCAGAGACGGCTGTTCTCGTGATGAGGCAATCGTAAAGATCCGTGAAGATTACGCCGAGGAGTTATGCGATGAGGATGACAGGATCGGAGTCCTTGCGGGCTTGGTATTTATTCTATGCAGAAAAAAAGAGTTGTTCAATGCGATAGCCGACGAGATGAGAGCGGAAATTGAGCGTTTTAAGGAATATTCCGACTATAGCAAACACGCTCTTGCCTATTGTGCAAAAATCGAAAAAAAGCTCAACAATCCCGAGCTTTACGGAGATGAAGCCGTATATAAGCCGATTTCTCTTTATAAACCTGATTGGAAAATAGGAGATACATTTTATCACACTTTGACGTATCCGACAGCAGAAAAATTAGGTATTATGGGTTGGTCCATTATATTTTATAAAGTCAGTGAATATGTCGGTATAGACGGAGTGACGAATCAGGCGGTGTGCGTCTCCCTTTGTCCTCCGGGCGACTTACCATCAAGCTATGAAGACCTTAAAAAAATAGGTTTTTTGCCATTGATGCAGGGTAACAGACCTTACTTTCTTGCACAAATTGAAATAAAAAGCAAAAAAGCTGAAGAAGGATATGAACTTACTAAAATAGGATGCTTTCCGTGTACAGATGACTTTGTGTCTGATGTACTCAAAAACGAAAGACCGGTGGTTTCAATGCCGTTGTTCAAACGTTTGCGAAAAACCGATATTTGGCCCGATTATGAAGAGTTGATTTGTATTCAATTAAGCCATTTAAGAAAAGATGAGTGTCATTGGCCTGATTATGAAGATCGTATTTGTATGGCATTCAAGAATTTGATAAAATAATAGCTCGGATGATTTGTGTATTAGCCTTGGTAAACTTTTTTATGCTACTTATTTCCCGACGTCGCACTTATTCAGTCTTAATGGGTGCAGATTTCCTATGAAACTGTTTTTATGGGTCTGGCTCATTTAAGGAAATATATGGTAAACTTTGTAGGGACGACCATTGGTCGTCCGCTTCAAAATGTATAAATATACTAAAAAGTGGGAGTGATTGCACCCCACCTACAGAATAAATATTCAAAAAGTACACGGGGCGACTTATTTTGGAAGTTATTTCCATAAATGAGCCACCCCCCTTTTTATCACGTTTAAAATTATATTTCTTATGTTTAAAATAGCATGTAATGGTAAAAAATCAAACGGTAAATAAAAATTTAACAAATTATAACAGTTTAGGATATTTACATATACCGTCAAATGTGGTATATTATTCTCAATATAAATAATATTTTGGAGGATAGTTAT
>JAZNEN010000330.1:0-4012 GCA_045588615.1 Eubacteriales bacterium | reverse complement strand
TAATGCTTACACACAAAAACCTTTGCCACGTTATTTACGGAGAATTTGCACTCATAGATCCGCCTGAAGTAAGTATGTCGGTTTTACCTGCCAGCCATTCTCTGGAATCAACAGTACATATACTCGGTACTCTTCATGCAGGTATGATGCTTTGCTTCTGTGAGAACCTCCGTTATGTAATGGATCGCATCTCGACATATAAACCGCAGTTTTTGCTTATGGTGCCTTTGATGCTTGAAACAATTCAAAAGCAGATAGTTTCCGAAATGAAGCGCAGAAAGCTTTACAACCATTACCGTGTCGGTGTTTTCTGGAGCGGTGTACTCAGAAAATTCGGAATAGACATTCGCAAGAAAATGTTCGAGTCGCTTCTCGTTTCTCTCGGCGGCAATCTTGAACTTATCGTATGCGGCGGTGCACCTCTTATGCCCGAAACAGTACAGTTCTACGACGAGGTCGGAATTAAAGTCCTCAACGGTTACGGTATCTCCGAATGTGCTCCTTTGCTTTCCACAAACTCTACTGCATACAGTGTAGAGGGATCTGTCGGTAAACCCATTCCCGGAATAGAGCTCAGAATAGCAAATAAAGATAACGATGGTATAGGCGAGATCCATGTAAAGGGTCCCAATGTATTTTTGGGATATTATAAAGATCCCGAATCCACAAAAGCAACATTCACAGATGACGGTTGGTTCAACACAGGCGATTTAGGATACCTTGACAAAAACGGTATGCTGTTTATCACAGGCCGTCTTAAAAACCTTATCATATTCCCCAACGGTAAAAACGTTTCCCCCGAAGAGATTGAAGATCACATTGTTCGTGACCTTGAGTATGTCAAGGAAGTTGTTGTATACGGTGATGATGAAACAGCGCGCGGCAATCCGATAATATGCGCCGCTATATATCCCGATCTTGATTGGATGAAAGCAAACGGCGTAACCGATATTCAGGAAAAACTTAACGAGGATATCAAAAAAGTGAATGCCGCACTTCCCGGATATAAGAAGGTGGCAAAGGTAATATTCCGTGATACCGAATTTGAAAAAACAACAACGAAAAAGATAAAGCGCGCTCAAGTTCTTAACAAATAATGTGTATATTTATCAATATTTATACACTATAATTGATATTATATTTATTTTAAAAGGAGTTTAACTATGCTTGAATTTATCAGAAACACTATCGTAGATTACGTGGAGATCGATCCTTCGCAGATCACACCCGAAACAAGATTTATCGATGACCTTAACCTTAATTCATATGAGCTTATTTCCATAATCGGAAACCTTGAAGCCGAATACGGCATCAGTATTCCCGACAGCGATCTTCACAACCTCCTCACGGTTGCAGATCTGATGGAATATCTTAAAGATAAAGTAGACTGAGAGGAAAACAGATGCAAGGATATATCCGCTTTGAAAATGTTAAAAAGATTTACCGCATGGGCGAAGTGGAGATCGAGGCTCTTTCCGGGGTTGACTTTTCCATTGACAAAGGCGAATTTGTTATAATACTCGGTGCCAGCGGTGCCGGAAAAAGTACAATACTGAATATTCTCGGCGGTATGGACTCCGCCACATCCGGCAACGTTTTCGTTGACAACGAAAACGTAAGCACATTCAAGGGTAAGAAGCTTATTTCTTACCGCAGATACGATGTAGGTATCGTGTTCCAGTTCTACAACCTCGTGCCGAACCTTACAGCACTTGAAAATGTTGAACTTGCAACTCAGATATGCAAAGACCCTCTTGACACAGTTACAGTTATGAAGGATGTAGGTCTTGAAGACCGTATGAAGAACTTCCCTTCACAGCTCTCCGGCGGTGAACAGCAGCGTGTTTCTATCGCACGTGCCCTTGCAAAAAATCCCAAGCTCCTTCTTTGTGACGAGCCTACGGGTGCGCTTGACTACAAGACAGGTAAATCCATACTCAAGCTTTTGCAGGATACAGCCCGCAAGACAGGTATGACGGTCGTTATAATCACGCATAATATCGCACTTGCTGATATCGGTGACCGTGTCATCCGCGTTAAAAGCGGTAAGATAGAATCGATCACAACTAACGCTAATCCTATGGATGTTGAAAAGGTAGAGTGGTAAAATGAGTAAATCGGCTATCAAGGATACAATCCGTGAAGGCGGACGCTCGCTTAACAGATTCGTATCCATATTGCTTATCATCATGATAGGTGTGGCTTTCTTCGTCGGTATTAAATCTACCGCACCGAGTATGAAGCACACCGCAGACTTGTATTATAACCAATGCAATATGTCCGACCTCCGAATCGTATCGACACTCGGTCTGGTTCAGGAGGATATTGATAAAATTGCCGCACTGCCTCAGGTCGAAGCCGTGCAGCCCGGATATTTTGTAGACACACTTGCATTTACAGGCTCTGCCGAGTTCGTATTCAGAGCTCACAGTATGCCTAAACCCATAAGTGAAACAGAGCAGGCGGAAAATACGATTAATAAGGTTGTACTTGCAGAAGGACGCCTTCCTGTAAATCCCGGCGAATGTGTTATTGAAACTCCCAATGATACAATGAATCACGGATATAAGATCGGTGATTATATATCAGTTTCTTCAGGAACTGCAACTCCTATCACAGACACACTTTCAGCTGAATCGTTTGAAATCGTGGGATTTGTACAGACTCCCTTTTACATGTCGATTGAGAAAGGCACAGCCGAAATCGGTTCGGGATCCGTTCAGTTCTTCATGTATCTTCTTGAAGATGATTTTGTAAGCTATACTTCGGAAAATCAGTATTTTATCGAAGCTAACATCAAAATAAAGGATGCAACAAAGTATTCCACATACAGTGAAGACTATGAGAAGCTTATTGCAGATGCTTGTGCTCCTTTGGAAAATCTCGGCATCGAAAGATCTGAGATCCGTCTTCAGAATATAAAAGACATGGCTTATGCCGAAATTGCAAAAGAAGAGGCAAAGCTTGCCGCAGAAGAGTTAAAATACAATGCCGAAATGGCAGATGCCTGGGCAAAGCTCGAAGCAGGTCTTACACAGATCCGTCAGGGCGAAACTGAGCTTACTTTGAGTTCGGATTACTATAATGAAAAAATAAAAGAGGGCGAGAAGCAGATTGCAGATGCTGAACAGCAAATTGCAGAAGGCAAACTGCAGATCGCCGAGGGTGAAAGACAGCTTGAGGATGCAAGACGCCAGTATGACCAGATAATGTATGAAAACAGCGGTCTGCTTGCGGATTACGACAATATACTGGCGCAGCTCAACGATGCTACAACAAGTTTTGAAAATATGAAAAGAGATCTTGAGGCAACTGTGAATGACCCGAATGCTGATCCTGTATCCAAAGGTCTTGCCCAGTATACCCTTTCCAACATTGAAGCCACCGAAGAGTGGAAGCTTGTTAAAGATCTTAAAGACAAATACAATGACATTAAAGATGCAAGAAAAGCAATCGACGTAATGATCGATAAGATCAACGATGAGATCACAAATGCTGAAAAGACTATAATGGACAGCAAACGTCAGCTTGCACAGGGTGAAGCTGAATACCAAGCAGGTCTTTCATATATTGCAGAACAGAAAAGACTATTCGCAGATACTATTGAAGATGCTGAAATACAGCTTTCAAAAGGTCAGAATGAATACGATCTCGGTCTTGTTGAATATAACACAAACAAAGCAGAATATGACGAATTATTTGCAGACGGAAAGCTTCAGATATATGATGCAAAGGCACAGATAGATCAGCTTGAAACACCCTCATGGCTTGCACTTGACAGAAATATGATCTACAGCTATGTTTCCTACGCATCAACAGCTGACCAGATGGATGCCATTGCACAGCTCTTCCCTGTGTTCTTCTTCCTCGTTGCGGTTCTCGTTTGTCTTACAACGATGACACGTATGGTTGACGATCAAAGAGGTGTCATGGGTGCATATAAAGCGCTCGGTTATTCCGATTCATCTATTTTCGCAAAATACGCAATGTACGGTGCATCCGCCAGCCTTAT
>JAZNEN010000329.1:0-15123 GCA_045588615.1 Eubacteriales bacterium | reverse complement strand
CTTATTGTACTCAATATGCACAAGAATGTGACCGATGTTCCCTTCTCCTGCATACTTTTTCATATCGAAAAAGTCACAGTCAAGAGTTGACCAATAAAGCTCATTTTCATCACCTTTGACTTCAATATCTTTATTGAGCCTTCCTGCATACACCTCCACATAACAATTATCAAACGGATATGTAAAATCCATAAGTCTTGTAAGTCTGATATCGTCTTTTGTGATGGATGTTTCCTCAAAAAGCTCCCTGTAAGCGGCTTTTTCACTGTTCTCTCCTTTTTCGATCTTTCCGCCGACAAGATTGGAAAGTCCTTTATACGGGTCTTTTTTTCTGACACACATCAAAAGCCTGTCACCGCTTTTATTGTAAACCGCAATAAGATTATATCCTTGCATAATTCCCTCTGTTTTTTTCTATTATTATAGTTATTCTGGCATATATTGTCAATACTTATACCGCTCATTTTCCTTATATAAAACATTTTTTATTATTAGAAAACAAAATTGGTTAAAAGTATTGCATTTTCGGTGAAGTTATGATACAATGGCGCACAGACGTTTTCTTACTTTTTTCCCGTCTTACCGACAAGACTCTGTCGGATAATTCATATTTGGGGATGGTTTGACTGTGTCTTTTTATCTTTAGGTTAATCCTACGAATTTTTTAACTTGAAGGAGTATTTATGCGGAATGGAAAAAAATCTTTTAATCGAGCTGAAAAATATCACTAAAGCTTTTGACGGCGAGCCCGTGCTCAGGGGCATCAATCTTGACATTCACGATAAAGAATTCATCACCTTGCTTGGTCCTTCCGGATGCGGCAAGACGACCACACTGCGCATCATAGGCGGTTTTGAAGATCCGGATTCCGGCGATGTTTTTTTTGAGGGCAAGCGCATCAACGACGTACCTGCATACAAAAGAAATGTAAATACCGTATTTCAAAAATATGCACTTTTTCCTCATTTGAATGTTTTTGAAAATATTGCTTTCGGACTGCGCATCAAAAAGAAGTCCGACCGTGAGATTGCTGTAAAGGTTAAGGAAATGCTTAAGCTTGTCAACCTCAAGGGCTTCGAAAAAAGAAGTGTATCAACACTTTCCGGCGGTCAGCAGCAGAGAGTTGCCATAGCGCGTGCGCTTGTAAACGATCCGGAAATACTTCTGCTCGATGAGCCTCTGGGTGCACTTGACCTGAAGCTCCGCAAAGACATGCAGAACGAGCTTAAAAATATACAGCAAAAAACAGGCATTACATTTATTTACGTTACACACGACCAAGAGGAAGCACTTTCCATGTCCAACACCGTAGTTGTTATGAACAACGGTGAAATACTGCAAATAGGTACACCTCAAGATATTTACAATGAACCGGTAAACGCATTTGTTGCCGACTTTATAGGTGAGTCAAACCTTATCTTCGGAACAATGCTTGAAGATTACAAGGTGCGTTTTTCGGGCCACGTATTCGACTGCCTTGACAAAGGCTTTGAACCTAATGAGCCTGTTGATGTCGTTGTGCGCCCCGAGGACGTTGACATCGTTGCACCCGAAAAGGGTATGCTTTGCGGTACTGTTTCAAACGTCACCTTTATGGGCGTGCACTATGAAATAATCGTTGATATCAACAATTACAAATGGATGATACAGACCACTGACTACTGCGGCGAGGGCGAAAAGATCGGTCTTTATATAGAACCCGATGCAATACACGTTATGAAAAAATCGGAATACTCCGATATGGTCGGTGACTACTCCTCCTACAGTGAGGAGCATGAGCATCTTTCTGACATTGTGGAGGAGGATGACTGATGAACAACAGCGCAAAAGCAAGGAAAAAAGTGCTTGCGGCATCAAGCAAAAGCACCATTGAGCGTTCATGGCTTGCAAGAATTGCCGCTTGCCCCCATATTTTGTGGTCAGTTCTCTTTATAATTGCCCCGCTTATGTTTGTCGCATACTTTGCATTCACAGACTCATCGGGCAATTTCACATTTGAAAATATAACAAACCTTACAAACTACAGCGAAACATTTATACTTTCCGTTTTCTTCTCATTGATAGCAACGGTCGTATGCATTATCATCGGTTATCCGCTTGCATATTTTATAGCAAGACTTAACCCGAGAAAGCAAAAGCTTTTAATTCTGCTTTTGATGCTCCCCATGTGGATAAGTTTGCTCATAAGAACATATTCTCTTATGGCTTTACTTGACAGCGGCGGTATAATCAGTACGTTTTTAGTAAGCCTCGGCTTTGAAAAGCTGTCGTTTATAGGTACAGGCGGTGCCGTTATACTCGGTATGGTGTACGATTACCTGCCCTATATGGTACTTCCCATATACACAACAATATCAAAAATCGATGTCCGCTGTATAGAAGCTGCGGCAGACCTTGGCTGTAACGGATGGCAGACAGTAAAAAATGTTGTCTTTCCCCTTTCTGTTCCCGGTATAATTTCCGGAATCACGATGGTATTTGTTCCGTCCATTTCCACCTTCTACATTTCTCAGAAGCTCGGCGGCGGTGCGTTTGACCTTATCGGTGATACGATAGAAAGACAGTTCCAGAACAAACTCACC
Organism: Eubacteriales bacterium; assembly: GCA_045588615.1. Classification (GTDB taxonomy): domain Bacteria; phylum Bacillota; class Clostridia; order Oscillospirales; family CAG-272; genus RGIG7213. The sequence goes on along the minus strand of JAZNEN010000329.1, from coordinate 12,541 downwards.
TACCACACAGGTGCGGCAATATCTCTCGTTATGATGATACTCATTCTGATATCACTTGCCGTAATGAACAGGTTTTCGGATAACGATGGGGGTGAAATAATTGTTTAAGAAAAACAGACCCATCTTTTCGGGCATATACATTTTTGCAGTAATGTTGCTATTGTATGCGCCGATTCTTGTGCTTTTTGTATTTTCCTTTAATGAGTCTGGCAATCTCGGTACTTTCACAGGCTTCTCATTTAAATGGTATAAAGAGCTTTTCCGTGATTCCACAGCATTCACAGCACTTAAAAACACTCTTTTGCTTGCATTTGAGTCCTCCCTTTTAGCAACCGTAATAGGTACGTTTGCCGCACTCGGAATATACCGCATGCAAAACAAATATTTAAAAACAGCGGTAACATCAGTCACAAACATACCGATGATGAACCCCGATATCGTAACAGGTGTTTCGATGATGCTGTTCTTCGTGGCAGTTGCAGGTATATTCAATTTTTCCAGTGCACTCGGAAAAACAACTATGCTTATAGCGCACACCACGTTCAACCTGCCTTACGTTATACTTTCGGACCTTACGAGATTCAAGCAGATGGACAAATCTTTGACAGAAGCGGCGATGGACCTCGGTTGTACGCCCGCACAGGCATTTTTCAAGGTTGAGCTCCCGTATGTTGTTCCCGGTATTGTTTCGGGCGCTATGCTCGGCTTTACGCTTTCGCTTGATGACTTCGTAATAAGCCATTTCGTAAGCTCGCCCGATTTTCAGACGCTTCCGCTTTATATCTACAATCAGACAGCGCATAACGTAAAATTCAGTATGTATGCCCTCTGCTCGTTGATAATTGCGGCAATACTGTTCCTTATGCTTGCCATTAATTTTATCGGTGCAAAATCGGATAATTCATCACCGAAACAAATAAAAACCGAGAAAAGAAAATTGGCTAAGCACTAAATCAATATATGAAAGGTATAAAAAGATGAAAATAAAAAGAATACTTTCCCTTCTCGTTATTTCTGTGGTTCTTCTGGGCACAGCCGCTTGCGGAGGCGCAAGCAGTGACGGTGATGTAACGACATTATACGTTTACAACTGGGGTGAATATATTTCTGACGGTTCAGACGATTCCGTAAATGTAAACGAAGAATTTGAAAAATGGTATTTTGAAACATACAACAAGGAAATAAAGGTAAATTATTCGACATATTCCTCAAATGAGGATATGTATTCCAAGCTCAGCAGCGGTGCTGTATCATACGACGTTGTCATTCCTTCCGATTACATGATCGAAAGAATGATAAAAGAAGACATGTTAGCAGAGCTTAATATGGAAAACATCCCCAACGCACAGTACATCAAGCCCGAATTCAAGGGTGAAGGCGCATATTACGATCCCGAAGGTAAATTCTCTGTTCCTTATACCTACGGGATGGTCGGAATTATTTACAACAAAAAAGACGTTCCCGAAGATGAACCAACGCTCGGAAGTTGGGAGCTTATGTGGAATGAAAAATATAAAGGAAGCATTCTTCAGTTCAACAACTCACGTGATGCCTTCGGTACAGCACAGTATTATCTTGGTCTTGATATAAACAGCGAAGAAGAAGCAACATGGAGAGCAGCCTATGATAAGCTGCTTGAGCAGAAGCCCATCGTTCAAGGTTATGTAATGGATGAGATATTCAACAAGATGTCCTCCGGTTCCGCTTCCGTTGCGGCATATTACGCAGGTGACTACTTCACAATGTACGGCGACAACGAAGACCTTGGCTTCTACTATCCCGAAGAAGGAACAAACATCTTTGTAGATGCTATGTGTATTCCCAAGTGTACAAAAAACAAAGAACTTGCAGAGCTTTATATAAACTTTATGCTTACAGAAGAAATTGCTGTTGCAAACGCTGAATATATCTGTTATGCAAGCCCCCACACACTTGTTGCACAGAACGAAGAATATCTCGAAACAATGGCAGAGGTTCACCCCGATGCAATCGAAATTCTTTACAACAGCGCAGAAAAGATACCCACTCAGTATTATAAAAATCTTAACGAAGCACAGCTTGACCTTCTCAATTCCCTTTGGGACGATCTTAAGATCGAAAGCTCCATAGGTGCTACTGTTTATATCATAGCAGGCTGTATAATTGCAATTCTCATATTTGCATTTGTTCGTATTGGTATGAAAAAATCCAAAAACAAAAAAATGTGGGAAGAAATGTCCGACAACGATTAAATATTAAACAGTGGTGTCACGGCAAGAAATACCGTGACACCACTGTAATTTTATTTTTACGTATGTTAAAATAAAAAGATACTCAACACGTATGTGAAGAGTATCTTTTCTGTTTTAAATTAGTCGCTGATGTAAGGAAGCAGAGCCATCTGGCGTGCACGCTTTACAGCTTCTGTAAGCTCACGCTGGTGCTTTGCGCATGTACCTGTGATTCTTCTGGGAAGGATCTTGGAACGTTCGCTTACGCACTTTCTCAATTTTACTGTATCCTTGTAATCGATCTTTTCAGCATTTTCTGCACAGAATTGACAAACCTTTTTCTTCTTCTTGTTATTGCGGAAAGGCTTATCTGCGTTTCTTTCTCTATCCATTATGTTTTCCTCCGTTAAATTTGGAAGCCCTTATCAGAAGGGCAGATCGTCATCGTCCTGAATCTCCTCAAAATTAACAGGTTCAGAGGGCTGTGAGCTGTAAGCGGGTGCCACAGGGGGCGGCTCGCCAAAGTCAGCAGCGGACGGTGCGTGTGTGTTTTCAGATTTCGAATCAACGAAATATACTTCTTCTACAACTATGTCGTATGAATAACGCTTGTTACCTTGTGTGTCGGTCCAGTTTCTGGACTGAAGCGTACCGGATACACAGATGGACGAGCCTTTTCTGAAATATTTAGAAACAAGCTCAGCCTGCTGTCTCCAAGCAACTACGGGCAAAAAGTCCGCAGAATTGGGTTCGCCCGGTTTTGAGAAACGGCGGTTGACCGCAACAGTAAATGATGTTACGGAAACACCGTTAGGAGTCTGCTTAAGTTCAGGGTCAGCTGTGAGCCTTCCCGCAATGGTAATTTTGTTATAGTTAAAATTAGCCATTTTGTTCTCCTTACGCTCTGATCGTCATAGAACGGAGTATGCCGTCTGCAATATTGAAGTTACGTTCAAGCTCTGCAACGAAAGAAGCTTCAGCCTTGTAGTTAACAAGTACGTAGAAACCGTCGTTGATATCGTCGATAGGATATGCGAGCTTGCGCTTGCCCCATTCATTGTACTCTGTAATCTCAGCGTTTGCTTCGATAAGAGCCTTGAATTTATCAACAACAGCTCTCATAGCATCCTCTTCGAGTGTAGCGTTAACAATGAACATGGTTTCGTAATCGTGTACAATTTTTTCCATATTCTTTACACCTCCTTATGGACATATGTCCGCAGATCTTATTTTCTGCGGCAAGGAGAAGCCGTATAAATTCGGCTTTCCGAATGGTGATTATACCAAAAAAAATCCAAATTGTCAATATTAATTTTTAATAATATACAGATGTAATAAAAAATTTACATATGAAATATCACTCAAGCCTTTTCATCAGTCAAACCCAAAATATAATCTGCACTGACATTATAAGTATTACAAAGTGTTATCAAATGGCGGATCGGTAATTCATTTGCGCCTCTTTCATACCGTGCATACATCGTTTGAGATGTGCCGAGAATATTCGCAATCTGCTGCTGGGTAAGGTCGTGATCCTCCCTCAAATCCCGTATTCGCTTGATATATCTCATATCTATCATTAAAAACACCCTGTAAATAATCTTTCCGTAATTATATCAAATAAAAATATTTACTATTGACATTAGTAAATATTTGTACTATAATATCAAGGAAGATTATTGTAAACAAAATCTCAATTCAATAATCAAAAAAATAAAAGGAGTTTTAAAATGAAAAAAATCGCAAGTATAGTTTTAGCATTTGTTGTTGCATTTTCTCTTTGCAGTCACAGCATTTTATCTGCCGAAAATGTCATATCAACCGTTCATACAACACCTTCCAAACAAAGTGCATCAAACGGCACGTGCGGTGAAAACCTCACATGGACACTTGACAATGAAGGAACACTTACCATAAGCGGCACAGGAGGTATGTGGACTGATTACGAATATACTAACACTTCGTGGTATTCAAACCGTTCAAGTGTAAAAAAAGTGGTGATCCAAAACGGTGTTACAAGTATAGGCTATGGGGCATTTAAATATTGTACAAACCTTACATCCGTTGTGATCCCCGACAGTGTAACAAGTATAGGCGATAGTGCATTTTCTCATTGTGAAAGCCTTACATCTGTTATAATACCTGACAGTGTAACAAGTATAGGCAATTCTGCATTCGAAGGTTGTTCAAGCCTTACATCTGTTGCAATACCTGACAGCGTTACAAGTATAGGCAATTCTGCATTTGCAAATTGTTCCAGTCTTGTATCGGTCGTAATACCCGACAGTGTAACAAGTATAAGCTACGATGCATTTTACGGTTGTTCTACCCTCGAATCTATAACAGTTGATAAAAATAACAACGAGTATTCAAATGATAAATATGGTGTGTTATTTAATAAAGATAAAACAACACTAATTCAATATCCAACAGGAAACAAAAGAACATCGTATGCTATTCCCAACAGCGTTACAAGTATATGCGCTTGGGCATTTTACGATTGTTACAACCTTACATCAGTAACAATACCAAACAGCGTTACAAATATAGATCATTTCGCCTTTTGTAATTGTTCAAGCCTTATATCTGTAGAGATACCGGACAGCGTTACAAGTATAGGCATGGGGGTATTTATAGGCTGTTCAAGTATTATATCAGTAACGATACCAGACAACGGTATAAGTATAGATGTGGGGGCATTTTCTGGCTGTTCAAGTCTTATATCAGTAACGATACCCGAAAACGCAGATATATTGGGGCAGTTTTTTTTCGGTTGTGATAGCCTCACAACAATAACAGTTGATGAAAAAAATGACGGACTTTCAAGTGATATGTACGGTGTGTTATTTAATAAAGATAAATCAGAGCTTTTTAAATACCCGGCAGGAAACAAAAGAACAACGTATATTGTCCCCAATGGTGTTACATATATAAGCGAACAGGCATTTGCAAATTGTGAATACCTTACATCGATAACTATACCAAACAGCGTTACATATATAGACTATTATGCATTTGGAAATTGCTCAAATCTCGAAAATGTATATTTCACCGGAAGCGAAGAAGAATGGAATGAAATTTATATAGAAGATGAAAATTATCCGCTTTTGAATGCGACGATACATTTTAATACTTTTGTACCCGAAGTGCCTGAATTATCCGAAGGAAGTGGGTATGTTGTGAATGAGGCAGTTGATGCTATAGTTGCAAAAGCGAGTGCAAAGGGCGGCGAAAGCTTGGAAAAGTTTTTGACTAACATTACGACTGATCCTGAATGTGTACGTGTGGTTGATGCCGACGGAAATATTCAGACAAGCGTTACAAAGCTTATTACAGGATATAAGTTTCAGCTTCTTGGACCTGACGGAAGTGTTTTAAAAAATTATGAGATCGTTATTCTCGGCGATACAGACCGCAACGGACGTTTCAGTATTTCTGACGTTTCGGGTGTTCAGTCGGCAGTTGCTGCAAAGCCTGATAAAAATACAGTAGAATTCCTTGAAGCCAACATTGACGGCAATTCAAGACTTTCAGTGACTGATGCATCTGCACTTCAATCATTCTTAGCAAACGGCACATGGTAAATTGACAACCGTCGGTTTGCTTAAGCGATATAAAAACGGAACTGCAATTCACCCTTACTGCCTATTTACAAAGTAGATTTCGTTGTAAATATTCAAATAAAACAAGGTACTGCAGAGAAAACTAAAAAATATGGGGCGGCTCACTTTGAAAACAATTTTCAAAAATGAGCCTGCCCCATTTGATTTTATATATGTCAGAAACCTGTAACGGAATCAACCGGCATGGACATCACGATCCCCTTTGCTTCGCTGTGCATACCGCACTTTTCGCCGATAGCTTTCATAATGGCAACTTTATTTTCCGTTTCAGTGAGGATCATGACGATCTCTTTTTCCTCCTGAACGCTGAGCCCCCAGAATGCCGTTGTTTCTTCGTTACCCATACGGCGGCTGTGAACTATCGTTCCGCCCTTCGCGCCGACACTGTTGGCAGCCTCCATTACATCTGCACTAAAGCCTCTGTTTACAACTGCCGCCACCAGCACATGCTTCATTTCCGTCATTTCCTTTTCATCCTTTCCTGATGGGTTTATCCCATTTTCCTCTGCATTTTGCGTAAGCATACGAAGCATTAGATTGTTTATTCCATTTACAGGTATCGTAAATGCGATACCGCTGTTTACTGCGTGCATCTGAAGTTCCGATTTCAGTTTATCCAGCATCATATTTGCAAGCTTTTTAGGCAAAACGCTTACCAATACACATTTGTCAATACTGCCGAGTCCAAGCATATCCATAATCTCATTTGATGCCGTTCCCTGCGCATTAAAGCGATACTGCAAAGGCAAATGTCCTTGCTTGAACATTTCCGCCGCCTTATCAGCACGCTTCGGCGTAGTGATCAAAGTAAGTATTTGAAAGGATATTTTTTTTTGATTACTTTCCATATACTCATTCCTCCTCAAGATCAATAACAGCATCGCTGTCGTCGGGAAGCACAATTGCATGTTCCGTGTTCTTTTGCTGTTTCGTTGTTTTGATCTGATATACAAGACCCATAAGCTGGATAGCAATAAGCGGCGTAAGCGCAACCAGGGCAACAACACCGAATGCGTCTGTCATCAGATTACCGCCAAGCGCCTCGCAAACACCGATACTAAGCGGCAATAAAAATGTTGATGTCATAGGACCGCTGGCAACACCGCCGGAGTCAAATGCGATACCCACAAACATCTTGGGAACAAACCTCGACAAAACAAGCGCGATAACATACCCGGGAATTATTATCCACTGTATCGAAATGCCCGTAAGCACACGGAACATTGCCAATCCGACACTTATCGCAACGCCTATCGACATACAGCGGTTCATCAGCTTAACTGAAATAGCTCCGTCCGTGACGTTTTCAACCTGGTGGTTCAAAACCTGAATGGCAGGCTCCGCTTTTACTATGTAATAACCGATAAGCATACCTATAGGTATCATTATCCAATTAAACTTCAAGGATGCAATTTCTTTTCCAAGAAATGCACCGACAGGTGCAAAGCCGACATTCACTCCGCACAAAAACAAAACAAGTCCAATATACGTATAAACGATACCTATAACGATCTTTTTCACCTGACGTTTTTTGTAACGGTGTGTTACAAGCTCAAAAATTATAAATACAGCCACGATGGGAAGAAGCGAAACAAGCACTTCCTTGGCATAAACAGGAAGATCCTTTCCAAACACACGTACAACATCACGTGTTGTAATTACCGTTTCAACGTCTGTCAGAGAATAAACCGCTTCCGTAGGTTTAAAGAAGCAACCGAGGAGTAATACAGCAAGTATCGGTCCTACACTTGAAAGCGCAACAAGACCGAAGCTGTCACTTGCGGAGTTTTTGTCGCTTCGCATCGAAGCAAGACCAATACCGAGTGCCATTATGAAAGGAACTGTCATAGGTCCTGTTGTAACACCGCCCGAGTCAAACGCTACAGCTAAAAATTCTTTCGGTATCATAAAGGAAAAAATTATAATCGCCATATATAAAACAATAAGCATTCCAGAAAGACTTATTTTATAACGGATACGTATAATGGCGAGTGCCAAAAAAATACCGACACCGACAGCAACCGTAAGAATAAGTACAAGATTAGGAATTGATGGTACCTGTTCGGCAAGCACCTGTAGATCAGGCTCAGATATGGTGATGATAGCACCCATAATAAACCCTATAAGGAGGACTAACACCATTGTTTTTGTTTTTGATATCTGAACACCTATACCTTCACCGAGCGGTGTCATTGCAATTTCAGCACCAAGCTGAAAAAATCCCATACCGAAAATCAGCATAACGGCACCTGTTAAAAACATAACAATGCTTCCGAGCTCCATAGGAACCAAAAACACGCTTATAAGCAGGACTATTCCTGATATAGGAAGAACCGCAGAAAGTGATTCCATTGTTTTTTCTTTCAGTTTTGGGTTCAATTCTGCACCGTCCCTTCGTTTAATAGTTTACAGTTTAATTGATATGATACACTATCATATCAATATGCCCCCTGATTATTCTAATATATGTACATTGTAAAATCAATGATTTTCTGTTAATTATATAATTTTTTTAGTATTATTTCATTTCCAGTCCGACAATTTCGAGGTGACTTTGGTATTCGCTGATCTTTTTTTCATCAAGCAAAGACGCTTTTTGAACTGAACGGCGTACACTCTCCCAACGAAATAAAACCGTTCTGAACAGTCTTATTATCCACACAAAAGGCAGGACGGTCGGCACTTTTTTAAGTATAGGATATTCTCCCTTAATTCTTTCGGCAGGCGGAAAAATATCCTTAATGAGTGATTGTTTTTTCATCTTTTTCGGATCATCCGTTTCAGCTTTACGCACTTCACGTGTCAGTGCGTGATTTTCAGCAGTACCCCAGTTTCCGTTTCCGAATATAAACTGTGTTATAAGCTCCGTTATCTCATCACAGCTTCCGTCCTCAAACCAATTTTTTATCACATTTTTCATATTGTCATAAAAACGGTCAAGATTCATCTTTTTCAATTCTTTTCGGATATACGCTCTGCTTTCGTCGTTGAAACATCTGTCAAGCACCCACATATCAACAACCTGACGGCAACCGATGCCGCCGTCACGGTAATGCTTTACAAAATGAGTAAACACAAATAAAAATTGGTCTTCTTCGCACATAGAATAGTGAGAGCCGTCTTTATACTTCGCTAAATGCCATCCGTCACGGAAATAGTCATAAAGCTTTTTTTCAGATTCGGGAATAAGCTTTACATGAAGCTCAAGCGTCAGATTCTTTGAATCCCATGCAAAAACATGGTCACATTCCTCATCAAGCTCAAACCCCGATTCTTCCATTATCGGTTTGATCTTATCATACTGAGAATGACGTATCAGAACATCCGCATCGCCCATATACCGAAGCTCCGGGCTTGGGTAATATGCTTTCATCACGTAACCCTTTACAGGCATATAGTCAATTTCATTTTCAGTAAATTTTTCGAACACTTCATTTGCCGCACGCATCTGCTTCTCGGATAAAAGCATAAGCTTGCCGCTGAAAAACAGCAATTTCTGCATTGCAGGATCTGTTACGGAAAATCCACAATTGACAGCTCCTGTATGTGCTAAGGAAATAACTCGGTGTGCTTCTATCACAGGAAGTGCTTCTTTCAAAGAAAAGCCGTCAGGTAACGGCAAAGTCTCTCCTGTGACAGCACTTTTAATCAATGTTAAAATGCCTTTTTGTATTACATCCATATTCTACTTCTCCGAATGAGAAAACAATCCGCAAATGCGGCGTTTAAGCCAGCCTGCGGATCTCTTTATAAAATTACGCATACCGCGGCTGTAATGCCAGAAACGGCAATATATTTGATATATCGGGTGAGCCGCCGAATACTTTCTATTGCCTCTTGTAAACGAAGTAACTACAGCAATAATCTGATCGTGCCGTATGCCTTCCTCCGCTTCAAACTGATTGTCGCCTACACACGTATACGTTTCGCCTATCACCACCGCACGGTGAAGAATATACTGTCCGTTATCTCTGCGGTACAGCGGAATGTCATATTTTTTCAACTTTGCAGGCGGTGCAGACAGCTCAACGCTGTCAATTCCCTGCCGTATCATAGGAAGCATACTGACACCGCGGGGGGAAAATCTGACTTTTCCTCCCGCGTTTATCTGTTCTTTGAATATCGGCACAAGCTCATCAAGCGGTACAAAGCGTGACTCAACAGCCGAAGAAGTATTTATTTTCAAAGCTCATATCTCCTTTCAGCTATTCCTGCACAGTACAAAACTTAATTTCCGAAAATATCACCGATATCAATACTTCCGTCACCGATATCCACAAATCCGTGTGTTCTGTCATATTCAGCTTTGGCTTTATTGTACCACTTCATAAAATCCGACACAGTCGGGAAAGTCTTAATAAATGCCGACTGCTGTTCGGGTGCCATATTATTGTATTCCTCATATGTAACCTTTTTTGTGTCAACATCCGAAAAGTCCGTGTCAACAGGAGGCTTTGTTTCACCGGGTTTTGTTACACTCTGATTTGGTTTTGTTACCTCGCCGTCAGGACCCGGCGCCTCATCCTCGACAATGTCATCTCCCCAGGGTTCATCTGTTTCTATCTCCAAAATTCCGGGAACAGTCACAGCACCGGTTTCCGAAGGATCTTCCGTAATGGCATCGGGACCGTCATTGAAAACATCGTCTGTTATTTGAGTTCCGGTGACAGAATCCTTTGAAATGGCAGGATCGCCTTCAATATCCTGAACCTTTGCACATGATGCGAAAATAAGTGAAAAAGTCAGTATAAAAAGTATTACAATGAATCCTTTATTCATAGAGATGGCTCCTTGATACAACCGGCACTTGCCAGTTTATTTAAAAATTCGTTTATGTCAGTGCGTGCTATTTCTTCGGATATACTATACTCCCGTGTAAGCACATTAACTAACTCTTCCTTGTCCGCGCCCTGTTCAAGTGCACGCCATAGAAGTACCCCCGATTCGTTCAGTGCCAGCATACCGTTAAAATCAAGAGTTGCTTGATTTACAGGCAACACTACCCACGAGCCTGCAACATTCTTAAGAGTAAAATTTTCGTTTAATTTCATAATCATATCTCCTCGGCTCCGCACAGCATCGTTTCGTAACTCAGACGGGCGGCATCAGCCTCCGGCTTATTTTCAAGCTCATAGACAGGAACTTTGCGTATCAGACTGTCCAAATGACCGAGCATAAGCTCAAGACGTTCTGTTTTTTCAAATCTGTATATCGTCTGTGCAACTATTCTCTGTACAGCTTCAATATTTGACAAACGGCGTATTCTGTTGCAGTCTGCCTGTTTTAAGAAGCATATACCGGCTATGGGAACCTTTTTGTTTTGATTTATACCGTCTTTTCCGCACCACGGTGTACCGTATGCATACCATCTACCGTCCACGCAGCGAAGCGCGGGCTTATCATCATTAAAGATCTGTGCCCTATCACCGAATATCTGTTTATACAAACGTGTATGCGTAGATTTTCCAACACCGCTTTTACCGGAAAAAAGATAGGCTTTCCCGTCAATTTCAATTGCAGAAGAATGTAAATAAAAACCGTCAAAGTGAAGTAATCTTATATAAAATTGACGCGAGGACTCCATATATGCCACATCAGCTTCCGTAAAATTCGGCGCATATTTATCGGGGCGGTAATACCTTTCGTCTATCACGATGTCAGCCGTTTCATTTCCATCCCAAGAATATTCTCTGCAACGTGCGGATAATCCCCCTTTGTCGGGTATATCTGTTATTAAATCGGCAATCTTACATCGCACGATCAAAACCATTCGTCGGAGAGGGTATTGCTCTTATCTCCGTGTTCAAATCCGATAGGAGCCGTTATTTCTTCCGATTCAAAAACAATGAGTTCTGCTTCGGGCTTGATGTATTCTTTCATATTCATACCCTCCGATTATTTCAATGTAAGCGTTTTGCCCATATCCGCAACACCGTCATCCGTGATGACTATAACAGTTGCCGTTACGCTGTCAAAGCTTTCAACGCCTGTGAAGTTTGCATAGAACGTACGGCTGAATCCGCTGAATGTGCCGTTATTGGACTTCATAACGGTCATTATCGTTCTTTCATCAAAAACAAAATCCTGTGATTCTTCGCCGTTTACCGTTATGCGGACACCGATATTTATGCCGTTGACAGCCGCACCGTCCTTAAGCTGCATAATAACATCCGTTGTTCTTGATGTAATAAGTGCGTTTACTGTTTTGACCTCACCGTTTTCAACCGCCTCGGAATTGAAAAGGAAGTCAACGAATATATATCCGCCCTTATCGGGTACGTATACAGGCGTTACCTTATTGTCCTTGGCGGGCATAAAGCTTTCGGGAGAAACAACGAGTAAGCCGTTAGCTTTATATCCGTTTTCCGCGTTGTTCTTGCTGTCGTATATGTTTGTACCTGTAACACCGACAACATTATCCGCTGTGAGTATAAAACCGTTCAAATCAAATTGAACATCGCCTTCCAGCATTAAATCTCCCGTGGAAGTATTTTTCAAAAGCTGTATAGTTTGTCCCGCCTGAACCTCTTTCATTGCCAAATCAACTTTTTTATACTTAGCGCCCGTATCAACATTCTGACATACAGGTTCCGCCGGAATAGGCAATAATGAGGATATCAGTTGCGGTATAACGTATTCTCTGTATAGTGCAATTCTCAAGCACATTTTCACAAAGTCTGAAAAGCTCGTCTTTGTGGACTTCTTCAC
>JAZNEN010000328.1:0-11270 GCA_045588615.1 Eubacteriales bacterium | reverse complement strand
GTGCCCGTGCGCTTGAGCTTATTAAGCGTGTCGGTCTTGAATCGCATATGGGCCATAAGGGAAGCAAGCTGTCCGGCGGTCAGAAGCAGAGAACTGTTATCGCCCGTGCGCTTGCAAAGGACAGTCCAATAATTTTAGCGGATGAGCCTACCGGAAATCTCGATTCTGTAACATCAAAGGAAATAATAGACCTTTTGCATGAGGTGTCGAAGGATAAGCTTTTGATCGTTGTCACACATAATTTTGATCAGGTGGAAGAATGTGCCACGCGGCATATACGTATTTTTGACGGTGCTGTTGAATTCGACCACACGTTGAAGCCATCGAAAAAAGACTCAGAAAAAGAATCGGCACCGGTTAAAAAGGCAGCGGAAAATGAACATAAAAAGAATCTCAAAAACGGCATAACACTCGGAAAAAGCATATTCACATCCAAACCAAAGCTGACGGCGTTTTTGTGTATTATGCTTATTATAGGTACGCTTGGTGTGTTTATTTTGACATCATCCTGCGGAGGAGCCGTGGCATTGTTTGAGGATTCATATATGTTTGAGCATATAGAGGGCAGGCTTGTTGTGGCAAAGCGTGACGGCACAGTCACAAAAGAGGAAGACATTAAAAAGCTTGCCGAAAAATACGGCGCCGACTCTTATTTAAGATGTGATATGCTTATCGACATCAAAGATAACAGTTATCTGAAAGTTCCGCATCTTAACGATTACAAATTTTTTGATGCAGATTTTACATATGGAAAAACATACGGAGAAGGCATAATCGGACGTTATCCCGAAAAAAACAACGAGGTATTTTTAAATCTTCCCATATCATTTAAGCCAATTTACGGCGAAAAGGAGCTTAAAGAAACGACGCTTATTTTCAGTGATCTCGTGCTTGAGGTTGTCGGCGTAAAGTATTATTACGACAATAATCTGACACCTGAATGCCTGTTTACCAAAGAAGGCTTTGATATTGCGACGGCTGTTCATTTTATAACGTCAAGATATCCTCAGATAATGCTAAAACAAACGGTAGACGGAAATACCATGGATACGCATCGTCTTGATATGATAATTCCCACGTATCAGCTTAAAGGTGATAAAATCTATATTTCCGAACAGTATCTGAAGGGTGCAGACAGCACGACACTTTCTTTGACTGCTAATTTTTCGATATACAATTACAGCTATGATTCATATAAAGAATACACCTTTAATGTAATGTACGGAAACGAACATTTTGCAGATACTATGGAGTATGATGAATATACCCAAAGATACTCCGATATGGCGGTATTTATTTCTGCTGATCTTCTTGCGAAGGAAGCAAAAACGACACTTGATGATACATACCGTCAATTCTCGCTTTTCTTTGAAAATGACGAAAAAGCAGAAGAAATAGCAAAGATACTTAACGAAGAAGGATTTGTTGCCGCTGTATCAGATACCGTATACGAACCTGATATTTTAACTGCGATAGCTACAGTTGTGGGTGCTGTCGGTCTTGCGTTTGTGTGGATATTGGGCATTACATTCCTTGCGTTTTTTGTCAACCTTTGTACACAGAGAATGCTTTCGGCGTTCAAAGGCGATATGGCGATAATGCGTTCGATGGGTATTACCGTTAAAGTAATAAAAATAGGAATGTACGTCAGAATGCTTATGTCGCTTATTCCTGCATATATACTTACCGTTTTAAGTGCGGTGTTCATATTTACCAGCCCGAAATACAATGAATATTTTGTCTATTTGTACGCTTGGCAATATGCGCTCATTTTCCTCGGTATGCTTATACTGACAGCACTTATAACAAGAAAACAGATCAGAAATCTCTTTGGCGAAAGCGTTAAAAAATCCTTGAAGGGAGGAAATGCACAGTGATAAAAATATCAAATCTTAATAAGTTTTTCAACAAAGGAAAACAGAATGAAATTCACGTTCTCAACGATGTTACAGTGCAGCTTCCGGAAAAAGGGATGGTTGCAATATTCGGCAAAAGCGGATGCGGAAAAACAACACTTTTAAATGTCATCGGCGGTCTTGACAGCTTCTCCGGCGGTGCTGTGACGGTTGACGGCGAAAGTATACGCAAATCACCCGATATGTTGCGAAACAAGTATATGGGATATATATTTCAAAATTATAACCTCAACTATAATGAATCCTGTTTTGACAATGTTGCAGATGCTTTGCGTATTTGCGGAATAAAGGACAAAGATGAGATCGAAAAGCGTGTTATTTCCGCACTCACAAACGTGGGAATGGAAAGGTATAAGTCACGTACACCTGATACACTTTCGGGCGGTCAGCAGCAGCGTATTGCAATTGCGCGTGCTATTGTCAAAAATCCGAAGATAATTCTTGCGGATGAACCTACCGGAAATCTTGACGAAATAAACACTGTGATGATAATGGATCTTTTGAAAGCAATTTCAAAGGACCACCTTGTGCTTCTCGTTACACATGAGGCAAACCTCGTTGACTTCTACTGCGACCGTGTTATTGAGCTTTCCGACGGAAAAATATTAAGCACAAAGGAAAATGCAAATGCAGATGGATTTTCCGCAAGAGATAAAAACGCGATATATTTAGGTGAGTTGGAAAAGTCGGAATATACAGCTGACAGTACAGCTGTTGAATATTACGGCGCGCCGACCGATGTACCTATAAAAATAAGGGTCGTAAACCACAGCGGGAAAATATATTTAAGCGTTGATACTCCCGGCGTGCACGTGCTTGATTCCACAAGCGAGATAAAGTTCAAAGAGGGAGTATATGAGGAAAAGAGAAACGAAAACGGTGCAGGCTCTAACATCGATATGTCAGACCTTCCGCCGATAAAAGGCAGTAATTTCGGCAGACTGTTTTCCCTCAAATCCTCTGTTATAAGCGGATATGCAGCCAATTTCAAAAAGAATAAAAAAGGAAAAAAGCTTTTGAAGCTGTGTATGGCTACATTCGCTGTAGTTACAGTAATTATGACTGCGGTGTTCGGTACTGTGTTTGAGGATATAATAGAAATTCAAGAGGCATATAACCACAATGTTTTTTATGTGTATTCAGCAGACCCGGCAGTATCCGAAAAAATATGTAACGAAGCTTACCAAAACGGCGCTGACTTTATAAGGCTGGAGCAAGATAGAACAGGTGACGGATATGTTCGTTTGCAGGTAAACTTTTTTGAAACGTTTTCGGGATATCAAGCACCTACAGTACATACAAACGCCGTGTATCTCGGTATTACAGCGGCGGATGGATATGAGGTTGTCTGTGGTAAAGCTGAGAATATTGCCGACGATGAAATGGTAATAACAACAGCCGTTGCTGACCGTATAATTGAGCAAAGCGGTGTCGGATACATATCGGACTATGACGATGTTTTGGGGCTTATTTCAAGCTCGTTTGCCATAAGCGGCAGAAATGTCCGTGTTGTGGGTGTTGTAAAGTCAAGCGAAACAGCGATATATCTTTCAGAGCTTGCCATGGCAAAAAATGTTCTTGCAAGAACATCACTTTCTGTATCCCCTGCATCTGATGCAGGACTTGATGTGAAAGACGGCGAAGCAAGCGTGTTTGTCGGTTTGACATACATTCCGGATAATGTCGAATATCCGAATGTCGGCGAAACGTTCAAGCTTCACGGGTATGATTTTACTCTCACACAAAGTACAAAAATGTACGCAGGATATGAAGAATATCTGAATGATAAATCAATCAAAAAGCTTACTTGTGATGAGTATATCAAGCAAAAAGCAGAAGCAAACGGAGAAGGTGAATACGATACGCTTCGCTTTGAATGGTTTGATTATTATTACAGTGAGTTCGATGATTTTATAAAACAGAGCAATTTGTTTGACGAATGGAATATGACGCTTTGGCTGTACCGCGAAAAGGGAATCGAAGAAGCAAAATATCTCTATTTAGGGATTGACGACTATTATAAGGCATATGTATTCAAAAAAGACAACGGAAGATATCCTACAGAATCGGAGTTTGAAGAGAATTACAAAAATCTACCAAGCTGTAAAGATGCTATAGTTGAATATGAAATGATGTATTCAAATGAATTTTATTCAAGTATGTCGCAACAATCACAGCCGCGAGCTTTCGTTGTAAGTGACGACGATTACATCAAGCTTTCAAAGCGTGTAGGCGAAACTCATAAGTCTGCCATGGGCGAGCATTATGGATACAAGGATGACTATGTGGTATGGGAGGAAGATATCAGTATTTCATATTCGTCCGTGTATATTCCTTCAAATGACATGTATACAGCCATTCATTCCAATAACGGTGAGCTTACTGAAAAGTGGATAAAGGAACAGTTTTCCAATATTGAAACTCCTTATGAGCATATCAAGCCCGTTGTGACTCCTAATGATGTGCTGAACGATCTTATGAAAGAAAACCGTACAGCAATTATTGCAGGACTTGTCACTATCGGTGTTATTCTCGTTATTTTGTGCGTATGTATGTATTTCATAATGCGCTCCGCGCTTATGAGCCGTATAAAGGAGATCGGAATATACAGAGCGATAGGCGTTTCAAAAAAGAACATCACGTTCAGATTTTTCATCGAAACGTGTGTTCTTGCACTCTTTACAGTATTCGTCGGATATCTCGGCGCAAGCGTGTTTATCTGGGTGTGCATGGGAATGTCATCACTCGTGTCAGATGTATTCTTCTACCCGTTGTGGCTTGCACTTGCCGATTTTATGATACTTGCTGTGCTTTGTATTGCGTGCGGAATACTTCCTGTTACTCTCCTTTTGAGCAAAACTCCCTCGCAGATACTTGCAAAGTACGATGTGTAAGTCATAACCGATAGCTTATCAGGTAGTTTCATGTCAGATAGTGGCGTAAGAAAGTTCAATAGATAAGAGATCTGATGAAAATACTGCTTCGCCGAACTCATTTGATGTATCGATTAAAGATTTTTTTGCAGTTGTTTTAATGGATTTCTGTATCGATTGAGGATTTAAATTAAAAAGGAGATAGGTACCAAAATGAAACGAACATTTGCTATAATATTAACCCTTGCAGTTGTTTTGCTTATTAGCGGATGCAGTAGTTCCAATGCTCCTGATCCAAGTAAATATTCAGAATATGTATGTTATGATTATCACTTGGCATGTCTTGACGCATATGCGCAGACGGCTTATACAACTGTAGAGTTTGACGATCTTAAATATGGAATTAAGTATAGAAAGCCTGTGGGAGAATCTGATGAACAGTTTATTTGCGCATTGGTAGGACAGAAACACCCTCTATCCTCTCCAAGAATTATCATTATGCAAAATCCAGATTCCTATATTGATGTGTTTAAGGACTGGACCATAAAGAGTATCGAGCTTTATAGTAAAGATTTAAGATATCCAAAACCATTATGGGATGAAGATGAACCCGCAAGAACTCCGTCGAAAGTGTTGAATGCAAACACTGATGCTGTTGTTTTTGATGAGTTTATCAATTTCATAACAGGTGATGAGTACTCTGAGAAGCATATTCGGAATGAAGATTTTGAGTGTGAGATTCCCAATGATGACTATGTGTTGTATATTAGAGTGCATTTTAACGAGTCGGATAATATCGTATGGGATTCAACTGTCAATAGTTATGTTTCCCATCAAACAACGGCACGAGAGATCTCAATAGATAAAGGCAGACTTCCTGAAGGTATTGCTTCTCCAAGCTCGCTTACAGTATCGATTAAAGATTTTCCGCAGTTGTTTGAATGGATTTCTACATCAATTGAGAATTTTAATTAAAAGTGAAGACAGACAACTGTTAAAACCAATGTTTGCTGTAACATTAACCGTTGATGGTGATTGCGGTAAATGAAAACGGCAGGTAAATAGAATATTGAAAAAGCACAGAACTCATTTCTGAATTCTGTGCTTTTTCTTTGCTATCGATCGGTTATTTTTGATAACATCTTTATTAAGAGCCATCCTTGTACCGATTTGTTTTTTATGTTGGTTATTTAACGTTGATAGTCACAGGATCGGAGAAGATGTAAATAATACCGCCGCCCATTATTGTGTACTTGTATCTGAATATAACAGTTGACGTACCCTCGCCGTAGCCGTGAATGTTCTTGCCGTCATAGCCGATATTCTCATTTCCGCCGATGACGAACATTTCAGCACCGCTTGCACGTGATACCTTGCCCGCATACGTTTCCGTCTTGAGAGCAATGTCGAGTGCCGCACCTGTGTTTACCGTATATTCTGTCTTGTCGGTGAAAAGGAACTTCGTATAATCGGTTACAAACTGTGCATAGTTCGTTGTCAGACCGTTTATACCCATCTCGAAATACTTGTGGAATGAAGATGCATCGTTAAATGTCCACGGCCATACCGTAATTCCTCTGTATGAACAGTCTGCAAGGAAGTTTCTGTTAAGGTCATCGGAATAACCGGGGTTGTACGTACAGTTGAATCTCGATGTGTAATCGTGTACGTTTGTAAATGACTGCGCATTACAAAGGAAGCCGTTTGATATTGACGGTATTGTTGATACTGCCTTGTCCATCTGTGCCATGTGGAACGTGATGAAGCAGCACTGATCCATTATATCGTATTTATCAATGAGAGTCTTTATTGCAGGTATTATTTCCGGCTTTGTTGATTTTATTTCGATGAACAGATTTACGCCTGTGCCCTTGAATGCCTTGAAGTAATCTTCAAGCGTAGGTATAGGCTCTGAATATCCCTGATAATAATCAACTCGGTATTGCTTGAGCTGTGCATACGACATAGATTCAACACCGCCCGAACCGTTTGTAGTTCTGTCTATTGCGCCGTCGTGCATAACAACAACTACTCCGTCGGTTGTCAGATAAACGTCATTTTCGATGATGTTTGCACCCTTTGATGCCGCAAGCAGTGAACCTGCAATAGTATTTTCGGGAGCAAGGGAGGGAACACCTCTGTGTCCTATAATGTTAACAGGGCGGATGTGTGTGCTGTACGGGAACATCGTTTTGTCTTCCATGATGTCTTTCAGCATTTCGACGTTTGTTGTGACGATTCCGTGCGCACCTGATGTTATAAGCTTATAAAGCTCAGCCTTTGTGTTTTCTTCAGCCTTGTACCAGACTGTGCTTGCAAGTGCGGATAAATACGCTGTATTCCTCTGTTTTGCAAATGATGCGGGAAGCAGAATTACACGGCTGTGTGCCTGGTTAGCATATTCTCTGATCGTTGCAAGATCGTTTTCAAGATAATTCTTTGCATCAAATACGCATTTTGTATATGTGCAAGCTGCTTGAGCTGTACGAAGGAGTGTTCTGCTTGTTGACACTACAAATGAGTCACGCAGATTGTTCTGCTTCAAGTAAGCGCCTATTGCGTTTGCTTCGGGAACTGAATCGATTCTGAATGCGGGAATTGTTTTGTTTCCAAAGAATTTCAAAGCGCTTGCTATATCTGTGATGTAAGTTCCGTTTGAATTTACAACGGAAAGATCTGCAGTAACATCAAGAATTGCAACTGCGGGCTTTGATGTGCTTAAATATGCAAGTCCGCCTGCTGAGTTTATTTCTGTTATCGTTGATGCTTCAACACAGATGTTTGTGTCGATGTCTTCAACATCAGCAATTGCTGATACGCTTGCGCCTTGATTTATCTTGTCAAAGTTGATCGTTACTTTTACATCGTCATATGATGTTGTTGAACCGCAGTTCTGAAGTCCCACACGGCCTGTAGGATATGCCGCATCAAGTCCTGTTGCGCTTATTACCTTTGTGCCGTTGATGTAACCGTCGGCGTTGTTTCCGTAAACATCAATAGCAAATTTGTAAGATTTTGATGTGCTGAGCGCTTCTGTGTACGATGTCTTTGCGTGGTACATCCAGTCGCCTGTGGTCTTGTACGAAAGCTCGACACCGTTGTTGTTTGTCGTTGCTGCATCAGCTCTTACACATAACTGCTGATACGGACAGTCATTGTTCTGTACACGGTACATAAGCGCCATCCAACGTGCATTGTCAGCCTTTTGCGTCATTGTTGCATTTGTTGTGAACGTATATTCACCGAAGTCGCCTATAAATGACGGCAAAAGTATACGCACAAATGCAGAACCCGAAGACGGTGCGGCAAGTACAAGTTTGCCGTCTGAAACTTTAGCCGAGCCGTTTGTCTGCTGAATTATGTTGAACGTGCTGAGGTCGGTTGATGAAAAGTTATTATAGTAAAGCGTGTACTCAGTATCGGAAGGCTTTTTAACTATAAGGTATACTGTTTTTGACTTTGTTCCCGACTTTGCCGTGAGTTTATAAACACCTGCCGAAGTAGGAGATACTGTCTTATTTGAGCTTATTGCAATTTCGGATGATGACCATGTGATCTTTTCCATGGGAGTTACAACATCGTTTTCAAATTCGACAGCATACTGCGAAAGTCTTACAGTTCCGCCTATATTTGCGGGAATTGCAGGACATGAATATGTCGCTGTTCCCAGAGGCTTATGATCACGGAATACAAGGGTTATCTTGATGTCCTCGAAAGATGCTGTTGATCCGCACGCCTGCAAGCCTACACGGCCCAATGTATGGTCGTTAAGAAGCGATGTCTGCAAAAGAAGCGTGTCATTTATATATCCGTTAGCTGAACTTCCGAATACATCAACCGTGAATTTATAATAAGTAGATGTTGAAAGTTTTGAAGAATATGAGGTCTTGCCGAAATATCCCCAATCGTAACCGTTTATGGGCTTGTATGCAAATTCAACGCCGTTTGAGGCTGCTGCATTGGATCTTACGCACATTTGGTAGTAGGGATAGTTGGAAGCTTGTACACGGTGCATTATCGACATCCAGCGCGAATCGTTGCTCGCAGCTGTTATCGTAGCGTTTGCCGTTATCTTGTAATCACCGAAATCACCTATAAATTCGGGCAAAAGAACACGTACAAAGTTAGAATTTGAACCGAGTGCCGACAAAACAAGCTTTCCGCCGGAAACGGTAGCCGTACCGTTTGTGGTTTCGATTATGTCAAGCTCATTCAGTTTTGAAGCTGATGAAAAATCGTTTGAGTAAAGCACATATTCCGTATCTGATGCATTCTTTACAACGAGATATATCGTCTTGGATGCTGTACTTGATTTTGCTGTGAGCTTGTAAACGCCCGCCTTGCTCGGAGTAACCTTTTTATTTGTTACCGTGAGCTCGGATGATGACCAGGTTATTTTCGATTTATCAGTTGTTACATCCTGTGTAAGCTGTACATCGTAAAGTGACAGGTCAACTGTTTCGCCTGCATTTGCAGGGATTGCAGGCATTGTGTATGTTACTATATTCTGAATCGAATCTACATCTGCATCGTCGTAATTTGCGGAGATGTCAGATGATGAAACTTTCACGTTTACTCTTACCTTTTTGCCTGAGTAAATGACATCAACATACGTGTCACCTGCTTTGAAGCAAGTGCCCGAAGGATATGCGTATGTAAATCCGTCAGCAACAGAATATGTTGTACCGTCGGAATAGTTGATATTTACATACATACCTGCAGATGAGAATTTTTCACCTTCGGTATAAGAAGTTCTTGCAGGTGTACCTGCAATTGAAACGCTTGTTACTTTTCTTTCTATGATTTCTACAAGCGCTTTTTTATCGTTTGCGTTTACCGCACCGTCACCGTTGACGTCCGCAGCAATTTTTGCTGCAGATGAAAGGGAAGTACCGTTCAGATGCTTTTGCAGTCTTATAAGGTCTTTTCCGTTAACAATACCGTCAAGCTGAATATCACCGACGACAATAACAGTTGCTTTATCTACAACTTTTCCGTTTACGTAGAGGGAAACGGTATCGCCTGTTGTAACGTAGTCGTTTATGGTATCTGTAAGGCAGTTGCCTTCAAAAAGATTTACAACACTTTTAACGGTTGAAAATGAATCTATTCCGTACACGTATTTACCCGATGATGTCTGTTCAACGTATATGCTTGAACCGTTCAGAGGAGTCAGAAGATTTTCTGTACCTGTCGCTATCATAAGAGAGTGGCTTGCGGGTAAAATGCAAGCCACTGCGCAAAGACAGGCAATTATGCGTTTTATTTTTTTCATACTGTGCCTTCTTTAGGTGTGTCAATATTATTTTTTGCTTGATGAAAGGAATTTGTAAACAAGAGCCGCAAGCGCACCGCCTACAAGGGGAGCAACGATGAACACCCAAACGTTTGCAAGTGCGTCGCCGCCGATAAAGAGGGCGGGACCAAAGCTTCTTGCGGGGTTTACAGATGTACCTGTAAAGTAAATACCGAAAATGTGTACGAGTGTAAGTGTAAGACCGATAACAATACCTGCGACAGCGCCGTTTTCGATCTTTGATGTAACACCGAGTATTGCGATAACGAATACAAATGTAAGGATAACTTCGATAACGAGCGATGCTATGATGTCGTTGTTATAAAGACCGTTCTGGCCGAGTCCCATATCTTTACCGATGACACCCATAAGAGCTGCTGCGCCTGCAATGGCACCTGCAAATTGTGAAACGATGTATCCGATAAAATCGGATATCGTCAACTTGCCGCTTATAAGCATTGCAATCGAAACTGCGGGATTTATATGACAGCCTGAAATGTTACCGATGGAGTAAGCCATAGCAACAATAACCAGACCGAAAGCGAGGGCAGTTGCAAGATAAGCAACATCGGGTGAATTTGTTTTACAGCCCAAAACAGCTGCTGTGCCGCAGGCAAAGAAAACAAGAACGAATGTGCCGATAAATTCGGCAATATACTTTTTTAAAGATGACATTGTAAGTCCTCCTAAGAAAATAAATTTTTTGCGGAAGTATACCGCTTTACCTCGCTATTGTACCATATCGCTCTGTATTTTACAATACTTTATTATAATTATTTATATAGTTTGTGCAATATTACCAAAAATACTACGTGGATTTGTCAATAGACGATTGAAGAAAAAGAGAAAAAAACTTCAATAATATCGAAATTATCAAAAAGAAAAAATATGTTTGAAAAAAATAATATAAAAATGATTTTTTTTCTGAAAAGTACTTGACAAAACGGAAAATCTGTGGTATATTAATCAAGCGCTGACAGTGATGCGCACTGTGTGGCGGAATAGCTCAGTTGGCTAGAGCGCTCGGTCCATACCCGAAAGGTCGTGGGTTCAAATCCACCTTCCGCTACCAAGTTCTTGTTACAGCGGCGGAGGAAACTCGTTGCCGCTGTGCAGAACAAATTTAATAATGGCCCGTTGGTCAAGCGGTTAAGACACCGCCCTTTCACGGCAGTAACAGGGGTT
>JAZNEN010000327.1:0-1987 GCA_045588615.1 Eubacteriales bacterium | reverse complement strand
ACTGCCTTTGCGACTTCGGGAAGGATATCGTCTATTGCATCAAAAGCCTGTTTGCTTTCTTTGTGCATAAGAGCTACCATCTCGTTTGTCGGGAGCTTATCTATATTCATCGTGTTGGGATTACGCTTTTCTGTATTTATTTTGCCTGTATCTATCATACCTGCCTCCAAAAAAATATAATTCGACAAATGACATTATATATTAAATTTATTTCACGTTCTATAAATAAATATTAATAATAAAAAAATGTTTCCTTTGATGCATGAAAATCACCGTCAAAGCATTAAGTTTTCTGTAATGGATGAAGTCAGAACCGTCGGGCCATTTGCAATTTACGGTAAATTATTAAGATCTTAAACCCGATCAAATACGTCATTCGGTGAAGCCGTTAATGCATGCTTCGAAAAACACGAAATATGCGCCCTGTGTCCGCGGGCAGTTGACAAAGTCAATTGTGGGGGGACGGAGATGGCGCAAAAAAGTGTAAAATGTAATAAAACGTGTTGTAACCATCTCTATTGACAAGTGCCTTTTATTCGTGTATACTTAAAACATAAAATTTTCTGCATTCGGGTCGCTATATGAAAATAACGGAAGATTTCAAAAATTACGACAAAAATAATACATCGGAAGAAACAGTGATAAGGGCACATTTTTTTTCGGCATATAAGGGTGCGTTTATATTAAAACTGCCGATAGGGTATAACGCCGCATCGCTTCGCATGATTTTTTTAGGGAATAAGATAAAAAATCCAAGCGTTGTAAAGCATGAATACGGGCACCGTCTGCAGTTTGAAAAAATGGGATTTTTTAAGTATATTGTACGTGTTGCAATACCTTCGCTGAGTGCCAATCTGCTTTATAAAATGAAAAAGCTTCCGTATGATTATTACGGCTCACCGTGGGAGATGGAAGCCGATATTTTGGGCGGTGTCGGAAGAACCTATGACAATACCCCGTGGCCCGACGGTGCATACAGCTCATACGGTGATCTTTTCAAATTGTTTTTTAAGAAGAAGTGATATTATGCAAAATGACAGAATTACAAAGCTCAAAGATAAATACAGCCAAAGATGTGAAGAAACAATCAAAACTGTTTCACGTGATTCACGCCGCATATTTCTGACTATTCCAGAATTTGAGAAAAGCTCTGTTTATGAAGAATACTGTGAAATAAAAGGGAAAAGCATGTATCGTGGATATTACCACCCAAATCCGTTAAGTTATTTTACGGTAGGATATTGGACACGAGGCAAGCTCAAAAAGAAAATAAAGGAAGATGAGCTTGAAAGAAGAAAAGAAAATTTCGTCTACAAATACGATGTACATAAAAACCGTATCTTGATATATGAAATGTACGGCGATAAGCCCAAAAGCATTGAAGTTCTTATCAAAACGGGAGATATCACACACGGGTATATGTATCTCGGAAACGTGCTTTACTCGTATACAAGAGAAATACATAAAGACGGTATGCCGATGCTTTTTGAGAGGATAATTTTACAGCCTTACGGACATAGGCAAAAGCGGTATATGTATGAGGAATGTGTGTTTGAATACGGAAATGAAGGTGTGCTGTCGGCTGTAAAGACCGATGTAAGCAAATACGAAGACGGAGAAATGTCACTTGTCGAATGTTTATATAAGTTTGAGCATGACGAAGACGGCTACATATCTTTATACAAAACAAGATATCCGCTTGAAGAGTCAGCAGAAAGTGAATACCGTGAGTTTCAACCGCTTAAAAAGGTTAAATTTTAGGAGAAAATATGCCGCTTTTTATTGTTAAAAACGATATAACCAAGCTCAATGTTGATGCTATAGTAAATGCCGCAAACAATACATTGCTCGGCGGAGGCGGTGTTGACGGATGCATACACCGTGCCGCGGGCAGAGGCTTGCTTAAAGAATGTAAAACCCTCGGCGGCTGCGAAACAGGCGATGCAAAAATAACTTCAGGCTATAAATTACCTGCAAAATACGTCAT
>JAZNEN010000326.1:0-7451 GCA_045588615.1 Eubacteriales bacterium | reverse complement strand
CGCACAGAATCTTATTTTCGACCTGTGTATTTACAGGTGCGCACCGTCCGTTTCGCACAGCGAAACGTGACGCCCCGCGGAAGATGACACCCGTTTTCGCCCGAGATGTATACCGTGCGGATAAAAATTTACCGAAAATTTATTATAATATGTATTAATACACTATATTTTGGGTGTATTATAAAGTTTACGGTGGATTTTTTAAAAATTCACAACGAAAGGGAAAATACATAATGAAATATCTTGTTCTTCTTTGCGACGGCATGGCTGACAGACGCGTGCCCGCCCTCGGTAATAAGACTCCTATGGAGGCGGCAAACAAGCCCTGTATGGATAAGCTTGTAAAAAAATCGTTTTGCGGTGAGGTTCTGAACGTTCCTGAGGGTATGGTGCCCGAAAGCGACACGGCGAATCTTGCGGTCATGTCATACGACCCTGTGGAGTATTCCCGCGGACGTTCCCCCCTTGAAGCGGTAAGTATGGGGCTTGAAATGGACCCCGATGACACCGCATACAGATGTAATATCGTAACAATTTCAGAGGATGAGGAAAATTACGATGATAAAATAATGCTTGACCATTCCGCGGATGAAATTTCAACCGAGGAAGCGGATATACTTATAAAGGCGATAGACGAAAAATTCGGTACTGAAAGCCGAAAATTCCACACGGGCATCAGCTACCGCCACTGCCTTATCTGGAAAAACGCGCCGGGGCTTTACAACTTCGACCGTCCGCACGATATTATCGGTCAGTCGATAAAAAGCCATCTGCCCACGGGCGAGATAGGCGGACAGTTTATAGATCTGTTCCGTGAAAGCTACAAAATTCTGAATAACCACCCCGTAAACGAAGCACGCCGTGCACGCGGTCTTAAGCCCGCAAACTCTATCTGGCTGTGGAGTCCGGGTACGAAGCCCCAGCTTCCCAACTTCAAGGAAAAATGGGGACTTGATGCGTCCGTTATCTCCGCTGTTGACCTTATAAAAGGCATCGGTCTTTGCGCAGGTATGCGTTCTGTTGATGTTGAGGGCGCAACGGGTAATGTCCACACAAACTTCAAGGGCAAGGGTGATGCGGCTATTGAAGAATTTAAAAACGGTGCCGATCTTGTATATCTGCACGTTGAAGCCCCCGATGAATGCGGACACCGTGCAGAGATAGAAAATAAGGTGAAATCAATTGAGCTTATCGACGAAAAGATACTCACCCCGATATATGAGTATCTGAAAGCCTCGGGCGATGATTTTAAGATACTCGTTCTTCCTGACCATCCCACCCCTCTTGAAATACGCACACATTCGTCAGATCCCGTGCCGTTTATGATGTATTCGTCGAAAAAAGAAGAAAACGGCATAGAAGTATTTACAGAAGAAAATGCAAAGCAAACGGGCTTTTATCTTGACCGCGGCGAGCATTTGTTCGATTATTTCATTGAAAAATAAAGGAATTACACTATGAATACCGAAAATAACGAAAACAAAGAGCTTAATATTCAGAAAGATGAGGCACAGTCGGTTAATACAGAAGAAGGCGGCAGCCACAGCCATCATCACCACCATCATCATCACGATGACGTTTATGCACCGATAATGGACAGCGTAAGAAAAACACCTCCGAAACACACAGTACTTACCGAAGCGTTTGACTGGCTTGAGGTAGTGGTTTTGTCGCTTGCGTTTGTAATGATATTCTTCACATATTTCGGCAGGCTTGCCGTTGTGCAGCAAACATCTATGCGCTGTACGCTTGAAGAAGGCGATTCACTGTTTATCTCCGATTTCTTTTATGAGCCGAAGCAGGGCGATATCATCGTTTTTCAGGCGCCTAAGGGATCAAACGTCGCACACAGATTTCCGCTTATAAAGCGCATTATCGCAACAGGCGGCCAGTCCGTTTATATTGATTTTCCGAACTGGGCTGTGTATGTTTATGACGATCCGGAAGGAAAGCTTCAGACGCTTGACGATATAAAAGCGGCAGGAATACAGCCTCTTGAGGAATTGTATATCAAAAACAACCCTGTTTATGAGCCTGAGCGTGTCATGCAGTTTGCGGGCAGACAGTACCCCATCAAGCTTGCCGAGGATGAGCTGTTTGTTATGGGCGACAACAGACAGGTGTCAAGTGACTCAAGAACGTTCGGACCCATAAAAGAGAGCTATGTACTCGGTAAAGCGATACTTCGTTTGTTCCCTGTGTCGGGATTTGGCGGTGTGTACTGATGCCGACAGATATAATACAGTGGTTTCCGGGGCATATGGCGAAAACGAAGCGCCTTATACGCGAGAATTTAGGCGCTGTCGATATCGTTATTGAGCTTCTGGATGCAAGAATTCCCTACAGCTCCGCAAATCCCCAGCTTGCTGAGCTTATCGGTCAGAAGCCCATTATAACCGTGCTTAACAAAGCAACGCTTGCCGATGAAAAAGCAAGCATTATGTGGCGCGATCACTATATAAAAATGGGCAAAAGGTGCATTGTTTGCGACTGTATAAACGGTTCAGGACTCGGAATTTTAAAGGACGGTATATCAAAGGTGCTTGCCGACAAGCTGGCACGCTATGAAGAAAAAGGAATGAACGGACGTCACATCAAGGCGATGATCGTCGGTATTCCAAACGTCGGAAAATCTTCCCTTATAAACAAGCTTTCAAAAGGAAAATCGGCAAAGGTCGAAAACCGCCCGGGCGTTACCCTGACAAAGCAGTGGGTAACAACGAGCATCGGCATTGATCTTCTTGATATGCCGGGAGTGCTTTGGCCGAAGTTTGACAGCAGGACTGTCGGTGAGAATCTTGCCGCAACGGGTGCTATAAAGGATGACGTTGTCATTCCCGAACAAATTGCCGCATCCCTTTGCGAAAAGCTTGCCGAAAGATACCCTGTTATGCTTTGTCAAAGATACAAGCTGACAGAGGAAATGCTGTCCTCGTGCCGTGACGGTGCGGATATAATGGAGCTTATCTGCCGCAAACGCGGATTTCTGCTTTCGGGCGGTGTGCTTGATACAGAGCGAGGTGCCGGCGTTATCCTTGAAGAATTCAGAAACGGAAAGATCGGGAGAATTACACTTGAAAGACCGGAAGATACTTTTATATGATATGGAGGAAGCCCTTGAAAACAAGGGCTTCCGGTTTATATGCGGAGTGGACGAGGCGGGCAGAGGGCCTCTTGCGGGCGATGTTTATGCCGCCGCCGTCATTTTGCCTAAAGGGCTTGTTATTGACGGACTTGACGACTCCAAAAAGCTGACGGAGAAAAAGCGCGAGGCTTTGTTTGACGTCATAACGGAAAACGCCATAGCCTACGGAATTGCCTCGGCAACACCCCGACAGATAGACGAAATGAACATACTCAATGCTGTTATGTATGCGATGAACGAGGCTGTCAAAAAGCTGTCGCCAAGCGCCGATTATGCGCTGATCGACGGCAATATAGCGCGTGGGTTCTCTATTCCGTGCGAGCCTGTCATAAAGGGCGATGCAAAAAGCCCGTCGATTGCCGCTGCAAGCATTTTAGCAAAGGTCAGCCGTGACAGGGAGTGTTACAAGCTTGACGAAAAATACCCCGAATACGGCTTTGCCAAGCACAAGGGCTACGGCACAAAGGCGCATATGGAAGCGCTTTTTAAATACGGCGCGTGCCCTGTACACCGCCGCACGTTTTTGAAATTTTTAAACGATGGCAAGTAAGAAAATAACGGGCGTTCTCGGTGAAAATGCGGCGTGCGGATATCTTGAAAAAAACGGTTACACCGTGCTTTGCAAGAACAAAAGATACGGTCATCTTGAAATGGATATCATTTGCGAAAACAGTGACTTTATCGTTTTTGCAGAGGTGAAAACGAGAAAGTATAACCCTTCATTCGGACGTCCTGCCGCAGCGGTGGATCATAAGAAAAAACAGAATCTGATAGCGTTTGCCGAAATGTATATTCAAGAGTACGGTACACGCGGTAAAATGGTGCGTCTGGATGTTGTTGAGGTGTATACAGACGGGGAAAAAGTCTGTAGAATTGAGCATTTAAAAAACGCTATATGCAAATAAACCTGCCTGTTTAGCGCATTAATTTATGTCGTTTAAACGGCATAGTTGCATCTTTTGGGCGGTTTTTACATCTTTTTGGAGCGTTCTTCACAGTTTTTTTACATTTTGGGGAAAATTATTTTTGAAACCTCTTGCAAAGTTGAAATACTTGTGATATAATGCATTTTGCATGAATTACACAGAGAGGGTGAAGAAAATGAAGGAAGGAATACATCCCGAATATAAGGAAGTCACGGTCAAGTGCGCCTGCGGAGAAACAGTCGTTACAAGATCCACAAAGGGCGACCTTCGTGTTGAAATTTGCTCCAAGTGCCATCCCTTTTTCACCGGCAAGCAGAAGTTTGTCGATGCAGGCGGACGTGTAGATAAATTCAAGAAGCGTTTGAATGCGAGCAAATAAGACATAAGTCAAGTCACTTACGGACAGGTACGGGTTCCCCGCACTTGTCCTTTTGTGTTTTTTAAGGAGTTTTATGGCAGAAGAAAATATTTTCAAAAAAGAGGAATCCCCGAAGGCGGTGCTCGTTTCCGTCTTTTTCAAGGGCGAGGACGAAAGAGAGAACGAAGCAAGCTTAAGTGAGCTTGAACAGCTTTTGAAAACAGCGGGCGGTGAGGTGTTCGGTGTTATGACGCAGTCACGGGAAACGCCCGATGTGCGCACGTATATCGGTGAGGGCAAGGTCGAGGAGCTTAAGGAAATATGTGAAAATAATGAGATTCCCCTTGTTGTTTTTGACAGAGAGCTTTCGCCATCGCAGATAAGAAATCTTGAAAAAGAGCTTGAAAATGTGCGTGTTATCGACCGCACAATGCTCATCCTTGATATTTTTGCACTCCACGCGGTAAGCGGTGAGGGTAAATTACAGGTTGAGCTTGCACAGCTCAAATATACGATTCCCCGTCTTACGGGTAAGGGGGTTGAGCTGTCACGTCTCGGCGGCGGTATCGGTACAAGGGGACCCGGTGAATCAAAGCTTGAATCAGATAAACGCCATTTGAAGCACAGAATTGCAGCCCTTGAGGCGCAGGCTGAGGAGCTTCGCAAAAACAGAAGCACAATGCGCCGTCAGCGTGACCGATCCGGCATTTTCAAGCTTGCTATAGCCGGATATACGAATGCAGGCAAATCAACGCTTCTTAACCTTTTAACGGATGCGGGCATACTTGCCGAAAACAAGCTTTTTGCAACGCTTGACCCCACAACGAGAAAGTTTACACTTCCCTCGGGTGAAGAAATTCTTTTGACCGATACAGTTGGATTTATCAGAAATCTGCCGACGCATCTTGTCAAGGCATTCCGTTCAACGCTTGATGAGGTTGCGTTTTGCGATGCGGTATTGCTTATAGTTGACGCATCCGACCCCGAATATCAAAATCAGATCGCCGTCACGCAGGAGCTTTTGGGTGACCTCGATGCAGGCGCAAAGCCTGTAATTTACGTATTCAACAAAATGGATATGGCGTGCGAAGAATTCCGTCCGTGCGCACCTGCCGACTGCGCATACGTTACTATCAGCGCAAAAACAGGCGAGGGTGTTGACAAGCTCACCGAGGCTATGGAAGAAATAGTCGGTGCGGGTAAAACGAAGGAAGTGTTCACGCTTCCGCCTGCCCGAGGCGACCTTTTGAATTATCTTTATGCAAACGCGAATGTCCTTGATTGTGACTATACAGCAGAGGGCACGGTCGTGACTGCTGTGGTCGATAAAAAAACGAAGGGCTTTATAAATAAGTCGTTGAAATGATATGAAAGACGGATATACCACATTAAAAGATATCGGAGAAGCATCATTCACCGAGAAAAAGTCGGAATTTATCGGTGCCGCTATGCCCGTGCAAACGGAGGAAGAAGCGCTTGAATTTATTGCGGAAATAAAAAAGAAGCATGCACAGGCGCGCCACAATGTGTATGCGTATGTCGTGCGTGAGAATAACATAATACGGTTTACCGAGGACGGTGAGCCGAAGGGCACTGCCGGCTCAATGGTGCTTGAGGTGCTGAAAAAAAGTGATATCACCGATGCTGTCGTCGTCGTGACGAGATATTTCGGCGGTATTTTGCTCGGTACGGGCGGACTTGCAAGGGCATATACCAAGGCGGCGGCAGATGCAATAAATGCTGCAGGCGTTGCGGTGATGAAAAATCTTACGGAGTTTAAAATAACGTGCTCTTTCCGCGATCACGATAAGATCAAGCACGCGCTTCAATCGTTTACGTATAATCTTGACAATACGGATTTTTCCGCAAATGTTACACTTTACTGTGCGGCAACATCTGACGTATATGAGAAAATAAAAAAGACTGTCACGGAGCTTACAAGTGACAGAGCTTCTACTGAAGTTATAGGCGAGCGCTTTGGCGCGGAGTAAAAAACGAATAGCAATGATCCCTTACGGGCGGTATATCGATGCGCGGTAAGGGATCATTTTATATGAACCGTTCACTTATATGACTTTTTTAGTATTTGTCCAAAAAATAAAATATTTATATTGAATTTGACATATGTATATGGTATAATTTGTACGATTATATCTTTTGAGGAGGTAATATGCGAGCAGACGGTAAAAGAGTCAAAAACGCGGATCCCGAATCCATTATCGGTGCGCACGTTATGTCAAGGCGTACTGATGCTATGAATATGATAACGGTCGATATCCCTGTAGAACCTATGAAAAAATACATTGCGGCGAAAAGAGAGCTGAAGATAACGCATCTGGCATTGATCATCAGCGCATATTTACGCACCGCCGCTGAATTTCCCCACCTCAACCGTTTTGTTGTGAATAAAAAACTGTATACACGAAATGAATTTTGTGTCGGTATGGTCGTTTTAAAGGCGGGCGACACCACAAACGGAACGATGTCGAAGATGTATTTTGAATACGAGGACACGGTTTTGGATGTTCAACATAAAATAGACGATTTCATAGATCAAAACAGAAAAGAGGGCGACACGAATACAACAGATGAATTTGCAAGTAAGCTTGTCAAAATTCCCGGTCTTTGTCTTTTCGGTGTCAAGCTTTTCAAATTTCTTGACAGATACGGAATGCTTCCGAAGAAGATAATTGATATCAGTCCTTTTCATATGTCGCTCGGAATTACAAATCTTGCATCTATAAGAACGAACCATATACATCACCATACATATGAATTCGGCACAACGAGCGTCTTCATGTCCCTCGGAAATATGCGTTACATACCGAAAATGTCCGACGGCAAGATGATATTTGAAAGATGCATCCCGCTTGGTGTTGTCATGGACGAAAGAATATGCACAGGCTCATATTACGCTGCGGCGTTCAGACGGATAAGTGAGTATCTGAAAAAGCCTGAGCTTTTGGAGCTTCCGCCCCAAAAAACATTAAAGGATGATGTGTGAGATGAAAATACTTAAAGA
>JAZNEN010000325.1:0-2693 GCA_045588615.1 Eubacteriales bacterium | reverse complement strand
TTCACGCATGAAGGCGGTACAGCAACATGCCACAGCAAGGCGATATGTATTCACTGTGAAAAAGAATACGGTGAAATTGACCCCGGAAATCATGACGGTGCAACTGAGATCATAAATACACTTGATGCTTCATGCGGCGTTGCCGGATATACGGGTGATACACTGTGCCACGGCTGCGAAAATGTAATAAACTACGGTAAAGAAATTCCCGCCCTTACACATGAAGGCGGCACAGCAACATGCCACAGCAAGGCGATATGTATTCACTGCGAAAAAGAATACGGTGAATTCAATACAAATAATCATAACGGCGGTACAGAACTCAGATATGCAAGTGATGCCTCGTGCGGTGTTGCAGGTTATACAGGCGACACAGTTTGTCTCGGATGTGAGATGGTAACCGAGCATGGTAAAGTAATTCCTGCCTTCACGCATGAAGGCGGTACAGCAACATGCCACAGCAAGGCGATATGTATTCACTGTGAAAAAGAATACGGTGAAATTGCGCCCAACAATCATAACGGCGAAATAGAGATCATCGGTATAGTGGAAGCCTCGTGCGGTGTTGTAGGTTACACAGGTGATACATTCTGCCACGGCTGTGAAACGGTAATCTTCTATGGCAGTCAGACACCTGCACTTGTTCACGAAGGCGGCACAGCAACATGCCACAGCAAAGCAATATGTATCCACTGTGAAAAGGAATACGGTGAAGTGGATCTTAGAAATCACGACGGCGAAACAGAGATCGTAGGTGCCGAGGATGCAACACCTGAGAAAAACGGTTATACGGGTGATGTTTGCTGTACAGGATGCGGCGAAGTTATAGAATACGGAAAAGTGATTTATATGGGCGCATCTGAGGGCTTCACGACCGTGTACAAGAACGAAGCGGTATTCAATGCAACTCTTTATGACGGTGAGCTTCCCGAAGATATAAAAGACGGCAAGGCATATACTGTTTACTTTACCGATGAAAACGGAGAATACATAAGTGTTGAATGGCTTAATATGGCTTACACTTTGCCGTATGATTCATACAGCACGGTCAAGGTATACAAGCTTGGTGAAGACGGAACATATGAAGAAGCAGATGTAGAGATTTGCAATAACAGAATTGTATTCAATGCGTTTGAAAACGGTGTGTATGTTATAGTAACAGCGACACTTTCGGGAGATGCCAACTGTGACGGCATTGTAAACGGTAAAGACGTAGTAAGAATTAAAAAGTATATGGAAAATACGGAAACTATTATAGCAAAGTCTGCTGATGTTAACGGTGACGGCGATATAAACGAGGTTGATATTTCATTGATCGTTGATATGATCACGGCAGCTTGAGAAAAAGTTATTTAAATATCTTGCTAACACTTTAATTTGTTAAAATAATACCTTGACAAATAGCAAATTATGGTGTATACTGTATTCGTTTATCGGCTTATGCCGAAAATAAAATTATCGAAAGGTATAAAAAAATGAAAAGAATTACAGCACTTATTATGGCAGTTGCACTCTGCCTCGGAATCTTCTGCGCATGCGGAAAGAGCGAAGAATTTGTTATCGGTATTACATATTTTGAACCGATGAACTACTTTGATGACTCCAACAAGCTCGTAGGCTTTGAAACAGAATTTGCTGAAGCAGTTTGTAAGGAACTCGGTCTTACACCCAAATTCCAGGAGATCAACTGGAGCGCTAAGGAAACAGAGCTTAACGCAGGCAACATCGACTGGATCTGGAACGGTATGACAATTACAGAGGACCGTAAGGCAAACATGGGCATTTCAAACCCCTATATGGAAAACAAGCAGGTACTTGTTGTTAAGGCTGAAAACCTTGAAAAGTACAGCACAGCAGAAGGTCTTAAGGGTGCAAAGCTTTGCGCTGAAAAGGAATCTGCAGGCGAAACAACAATAATCGGTAACGAAGCAGAGAAGATAGCCGCTGAAAAGGTTTTTGCAGATGCTGAGATCCAGTATACAGCAGTTGACACAATGGCAAAGGCTATTATGGAAGTAAAAGCAGGCACATCCGACGGTTGTGTTGTTGACTTTGTAACATCCATCGGTATGATCGGAGAAGGCACAGACTTTGAAGATCTCGTTGTTGTTGAAGCTTATGAGTTTGCTGTTGAAAACTACGGTATCGCATTCAGAAAGGCTGATACAGACACTATCAAGAAGTTCAACGAAGCTATCGACAAGCTTATGAAGGACGGCACTATCGACGCTATTGCTAAGAAGTATAAGCTCGATGGTCAGCTTATCAAAGGCGAATAATCAAAGGTGATTTATAAACTTCAAATTGCCGCAACAGTATGTTGCGGCAATTTGTAATATTACTTCGGAAAGGTGCGCTTTATCTATGTCATTTGGCGAGATCACGCTCGATCTGCTTCAGAATTTTGCCCAGAACGGTCTGATATTCATACTTACGCTTTTGGGCGCGATTCCTTTGGGGCTTATTATAACATTCGGTTCAATGTCTAAATTCAGACCGCTGAAATATCTGACGAAAACATTTGTCTGGGTAATAAGAGGTACACCGCTTGTATTACAGCTTTTTGTTGTAATGTACGTGCCGGGGCTCGTTTTCAACTCACCTATGAGCAGCCGTATAACAGCAGTACTTATCGCATTCATTATATACTATGCGGCTTATTTTTCCGAAATATACAGAGGCGGTATAGAATC
>JAZNEN010000324.1:0-9446 GCA_045588615.1 Eubacteriales bacterium | reverse complement strand
TGATTATACCATAAAAATATGAAGATATCAATAACAAAAATCAAGAATTTGATAATTTATACTCAAAAGAGTCAACCAAAGCGGCAAAACACGCCTCAATTATATCGTGTGAAACACCAACGGTCGTCCAGTTTTCAACACCGTCCGTTGATTCTATAAGAACACGGACCTTTGCAGCGGTCGATGTTCCCGAATCGATAACACGCACCTTAAAGTCGGCGAGGCGCATTTCCGACACCTGCGGGTAAAATACACACAGCGCACGGCGAAGTGCCGTATCAAGTGCATTGACAGGTCCGTTTCCGAGAGATGCCGACACTTCCGTTTTATCCCCTACCCTGATCTGAATCATTGCCCCGGATGTCATACCGCCTGTTCCGGACGGATAATCGTCAGTTGTTTTATAAAGCAAAACTTCAAAATGAGGTGTATATTTACAAAGCGTCTTTTTGAGCAGAAGATTGAGAGATGCCTCTGCCGCCTCATAGTGATATCCGAAAAATTCTTTTTTCTTAAGTGCTTCAAGTGCCATACTGAGTTCAGGAGAATCCTTTTCGGCAGTTGGGATTATTTCCCTTACACGCTCTAAAAGCGTGTTTCTGCCCGACATTTCCGATAAAAGGAACTGTCTTTCATTGCCGACAAGCGAAGGGTCGATATGTTCAAACGATGAAGAATGTTTTTTCACCGCATCAATGTGCATGCCGGCCTTGTGGTGAAATGCATTTTTGCCTATATACGGCTTATTGCTTCTGATACCAATATTTGATATTTCTGATATTTTAACCGCTGTTTTTTTAAGACGGCGCATATCGCACGGAAATTCATAACCGTATTTAAATTTCAAATTCGGCATAATGACAGAAAGATCCGCATTTCCGCATCTTTCTCCGAATCCCAAAAATGTGCCCTGTATCTGTGATGCTCCGGCTGTGGCTGACAGTATGGAATTTGCCACAGCACAGCCCGTATCATTGTGGAAATGAACGGATATTCTCGTGTCCTTAAATTCATCACATACCGCTTTTGTTATTTCATATGCTTCATAAGGCATCGTTTCGCCGTTTGTATCGCAAAGGCACAAAACGTCAGCGCCCGCTTCTTTGGCTGAAGAAAGCACTTTTAATGCATAGTCTTTATTTTCTGAATACCCTGCATAAAAATGCTCTGCATCGAAAATGACCTCATCTGCAAACTGTTTCAGATATCCGACTGTTTTCTTGATAAGACCAAGATTTTCGTCCTCTGTTATCCCAAGCACCCGACGGATATGTAAAACAGATGTTTTACCAAATATACACAGCACGGGCGCACCGGATGAAACAAGACTTTCAAGCGCGGGATCATCTTCAGGTTCTATTCCGCATTTCACCGTTCTGCCGAATGCACACAGTTTTGCGTGCGACAGCTTTTCCGACTGCATTTTGCGAAAAAATTCCGCATCTTTAGGATTTGAAGCAGGGAAGCCCGCCTCAATGTAATCAATTCCGAAATCATCAAGAGCTTTTACTATCCTTATTTTATCGGACAGCGAAAACGAAACTCCCTGTCCCTGCGCACCGTCACGCAGGGTGGAATCGTAAATCTCTATTCTTTTCATATCAGATAACTTTCATTGCAAGATTTTTTACGTAAACCGAGCCTCTGTTATGATTCCAAAGCTTTATATACCCGCTTGTAAAATAAGAAAGGTCAAGATCCATTACAAGGCTTTGCGACGTTTTTTCAAAATTATCTTCATAAGAGAAAATGTTTATTACAGAATTTCTGTCACTTCCCTTTTCGATTTTGAGCTTATATATAAGCACATTGAAGCCGTTATCACTTGCCTGATAGATATTTATAACATTTGCCGCACGGTCATCCTCAATACATACACGGCGAAAGCCCTCTGTGAATGAAAACGGCAGTGCAAATTCCGAAACTCCCTCATTCCAGGTACTGTTTGTGGCGCCCTTGATCCCCATAACATTGTTCTTGAACGATATCCAAAGACCGTTGTTTTCATCAGCAATGCCGCCCTCGGAATCTATTCGCAGACCTGCAAAAAGTGTCTGCCATTTTTCATCGTTTTCGGTTTCTTTCGTATTAAGTTCAAATTCAAATCTATATGCTTCCTCGGGACCTACGGGCGAAAGATACGTTATATCAAACATATTTTCCCCGTCAACACCCATATATCCGTCCTTATAAACGGGCTTACCTGTCACAGACCAGTTTTCATCGGTTGCGAGTATTTGCTGTTCCATCGAAGCTGTTTCCCAGCCCTCATCATATTCTGCGGGAGCTTCCGTCACAAGGCTTGCCACAGTATCCGAAACCATAATTTCCGTCTGTACATCGGGAGATGTTGTATCATCCGACACCGTCACGGAATCCTCTGCAGGTGATGAAGTATCGGAAATCGTCGTGACATTATCCTTCTTTGAACAGCCCGACAAAAAGGCAAGCGAACAAAGGCTGATACAAACAGCTTTTATAAAAGTACGTTTCATTTTTTATTTCCTTTCAAAATTCCAATAGATCGCATAAAACCGCGTTTGACAAAGCAAAGCCTTTGTCGGTAAATCTGACGCTGTCACCGTCTGTCATAAGACCGAAAGAGGAGTATTTTTTAACCTTTTCTCCGTACTGTGTATCAAAATCTTTTCCCGTAAAATTCCGGTATTCGGTCTTTGACACACCTTCAGTCAATCGGAGGCTAAGCATTATATATTCACACTCAGCCTCTTTTTCATTTGGAAATTCTTCCTCTGAAAGCACTGTGTGTTCTTCGCATTTTCCGAAACAATAATCTGTATACAGATGAACATCAGGGGTATATGTATATCTTCTGCCGTCATAAAACGATGAGGCTGAAGGACCGAACGAGATGTATTCTTCCCTGTGCCAATATTTTAAATTGTGACGGCTCTCGAAGCCGTGTTTGGCATAATTCGATATTTCGTATCGGTGTATACCGTT
This sequence comes from Eubacteriales bacterium, assembly GCA_045588615.1. GTDB lineage: Bacteria > Bacillota > Clostridia > Oscillospirales > CAG-272 > RGIG7213. Next base: position 6,482 of record JAZNEN010000324.1, on the reverse strand, counting down.
TTCGGAAAGTTTTTCACCGCAAAGCCCGGTCATTTCAATTATCTCATCTTCACTCGGAAACGGATATTTTTCACTGTTTTCAAAAAGCGGTGTTCCCTCTTCCAATTTAAGCATATACGCCGACACGTGCTCCGGTGAAAGCGACAGTGCAAAATCAAGTGTTTTTCCAAATGACTCTACTGTCTGATACGGTACACCGTACATAAGATCAAGGCTTATGTTGTCAAAGCCCGCATACCTTGCGGCAGTGACCGTTTCTTTTACATCATCCGCCGTATTTATTCTGCCGAGGGCTGAAAGCTCATCTTCGTTTGATGACTGCATACCGATACTAAGGCGGTTAAAGCCGTGACCTTTCATAAGAACAAAATCCTCAAATGTTGCCGTTTTGGGGTTACATTCAGCCGTTATTTCAGCGTTTTCATCAACATCAAATGAAGCTTTTACAGCATCCAAAACACGGCAAAGGCGGTCTGCGCCGAAGTATGTAGGCGTTCCTCCGCCGAAATAGACCGTGTCGCACTTTATTCCTTTAAATGCCGTAATGTGTCTTATGAGCGCTTCTTCGTATATATCCGCAAATTCATATCCTACACCCGAATAAAAATCACAGTAAGCGCACCTTTTAACACAGAACGGAATGTGTATATAAACTCCGACGGGCTTATTCATCAAGCTTAAGCACAGCCATAAACGCTTCCTGCGGAACTTCGACAGTGCCGAGCGAGCGCATACGCTTTTTACCCTCTTTCTGCTTTTCAAGCAATTTTTTCTTTCTTGTTATGTCACCGCCGTAGCACTTTGCAAGCACGTCCTTGCGCATAGCCCTTACCGTTTCACGTGCGATGACCTTGCCGCCGATAGCCGCCTGAACAGGCACTTCAAAGAGCTGTCTTGGGATATTATCCTTCAGCTTTTCAACTATCTTTCTTGCCCTGCCGTATGCCTTGTCTGTATGAACGATGAACGAGAGCGCATCGACAACGTCTCCGTTGAGAAGGACATCAAGCTTTACAAGCTTACTCGGCTCATATCCGTCAAGCTCATAGTCAAGTGAAGCATAGCCCTTGCTCCTGCTTTTGAGTGCATCGAAAAAGTCGTATACGATTTCGTTAAGCGGCAGTCTGTAATGAAGTTCAACACGTGTTGAGTCAAGATATTTCATATCATAGAAAATGCCTCGTCTGTCCTGGCAAAGATCCATAATTCCGCCTACATAATCAACAGGCGTCATAATATTGCCTTTGACCATAGGCTCAAACGGTATATCTATTTCATCGGGCGACGGATAATTCAAGGGGTTATCGATAAACACCGTTTCGCCCGTGCGCTTCTGAATTTTATATATAACGCTGGGGGCTGTTGTGATAAGGTCGAGATTAAACTCTCTTTCAAGTCTCTCCTGAATTATCTCCATATGGAGAAGTCCCAAAAATCCGCAGCGAAAGCCGAAGCCGAGCGCGGCTGATGTCTCCGGCTCATACGTAAGAGAGGCGTCGTTAAGCTGTAATTTTTCAAGTGCTTCCTTTAAATCCTGATATTTTGCACCGTCTGCGGGATATATACCGGAATAAACCATCGGCATACATTTTTTAAAGCCCTCAAGCGGTTCTGCCGTGGGATTTTCGGCAAGTGTAACCGTGTCACCCACACGTGTATCGGAAACATTTTTAATGCTTGCGGTGATGTATCCGACATCACCTGCAGAAAGAATATCCGTTTTGCAAAGCCCAAACGGTTCCATTGTGCCGATTTCAACAACATCAAATTCAGCACCCGTGTTCATCATTCTTATGCGTTGTCCCGCTTTGAGAGAGCCTTCCATAACACGTATATAAACAACAACTCCTCTGTATGAGTCGTAATACGAGTCAAATATAAGGCATTTAAGCGGTGCATTTTCGTCCCCCACAGGGCACGGGATAGCCTCCACTATCTTCTCAAGCACAGCAGGAATATTTATTCCGGCCTTTGCTGAAATGGCAGGGGCATCATCTGCGGGAATGCCGATGATATCCTCAATTTCAGTCCTCACACGCTCCACATTCGCAGCAGGCAAGTCTATTTTGTTGATAACGGGCACAATTTCAAGATTATTATCCGATGCAAGATATGCGTTTGCAAGTGTCTGCGCCTCGATTCCCTGTGTGCTGTCAACGACAAGCAGGGCACCCTCGCAGGCATTCAGCGAGCGTGACACCTCATAGTTGAAGTCAACATGTCCCGGGGTATCGATAAGGTTGAGTATATACGTTTCACCGTCCGGTGCCCTATAATTAAGCTTAACGGCACGCGCCTTGATCGTTATTCCTCTTTCCTTTTCGATGTCCATATTGTCCAAGAGCTGTTCTGTCATATCACGGCTTGAAACAGTCTGTGTATGCTCCAGAATTCTGTCGGCGAGTGTTGATTTGCCGTGGTCAATATGCGCTATTATACAAAAATTTCTTATCTTCTTTTGTCTTTCTGATGCGTTCATCCGATACTACTCCTATTATAATGACACCATTATACTATATAAATTTATACAAATCAACAGCTTTTTTTATAATTTTAAAGAAAATATTCTCAAATTATATTTTCTCACTTGACAGCAAAATAAAGTTTGTTTATAATAAATACAATGAAAAACCTTGAAAGGAAAAATGTATGAAAAAAGTTTTAGCTTTATTTCTTTGTCTTCTTATGGCAATTCCGCTTTCCTTTTTCGGCTGTACAGAAGAAAAACAGGACAATGTAACAACAACAGTAGCGCCTGTGACAGGTATTGCCGATGAAAGATTGGAGCTGGACGTGCCTGTTGTCGATTTCGGTGACGATTATACATTCACAATAATCGGCAAGGGCGGAAGCGGATGGAATGCCACTGATATGCTTTGCCCCGAGGAAGATTCCGACGACGTGCTTGAGCATGCAAAATACGCACGCTACAAGGCAGTTGAGGATATGTACGGTATAAAGATATCAACACAGCTCAAGGAAGATGTTTACACAGTTGTATCAAGCAGTGTCGCTTCAAACGACAAGAGCTTTGATATGGTGTATATGAACACGAACAGCACCGCAAGCGCGGCAACAAATGATCTTCTTTACAATCTTTACGATATCGAAACAATACACCTTGACGAACCGTGGTATGACCAAAACTACATCGACGGTATGTCAATAGGCTCGACAGTATACTCTGCTGTAAACCATATGCTTATTATTGATATGCACTGCACATGGATAATGACATACAACAAGTCCCTTCTTATAAAGTACGGGCTTGAAGATCCGTACAATATGGTCAAAAATAACACCTGGACATTTGACAACTTCATTCCCATGCTCAAAAACATCTCCGCAGATAACGGCGACGGTATCTGGGACATTAACGATACATACGCTTTTGCCGCGCATTCAGGCTCAGCAAGAAACTTCTTCTACGGTGCAGGTATGACAGTCTGCGCCAAGGACTCAGCCAATTATCCGGAGTTAGTTATTGACAGTAACGAAAACATAGTAAAGCTGCAAGAAAAAATTGTCGACCTGCTTCATAACGATAACACAACTTTATTCCGCAGAGCAACACAGGAGCTTGATATATGTAAGGCTTTCTTTGAAGGCAGAATACTGTTTCTTGCGGAAATTGCGGGATATCTCGGATATTTCAGAGATATGGAGGACGATTACGGAATCGTTCCTTATCCCAAATATTCTCCCACGCAAAAGAGTTATTATACTACAAATGACCCGTGTATAATGGTTATGTCTATTCCCGCATTCAAGCACACGGATGAAGAGCTTCAGCGTATAGGTACCGTTACCGAAACGCTTTGCTGGGAATCATACTACACAGTACGCCCTGCGTATTACGAAGATGTTCTCGGCGGCAAAAGCACACGCGACGAGGGCTCGTATGAAATGATAGACCTTTGCAGAAACTCACGTATTTATGATTTTGGTCTGTTCAATCCCGATATCAGCCTTCACGATGCATTTGAATCTCTCATTGCAGACGATAACACAAATTACTCTTCAACAGTTAAACGCCGATTAAAGAGTGCACGTGCAGAGCTCGAAGACATCATAGCACGTTACGAAGAAGAATAAAGATACAGTGTTTTTTAAAATTTACTGAATACTTTCAGAACACTTGCGGACGCACACGGTTCGCAAGTGTTCTTTTAAATTTATATTTATATTATTCAAATTATTGTACTTGACAAAATTTGCTCTTACGGTTATAATATTAGCTAACAAAATATATTGAAAGGAACTCAGCAATGAAAAAACTTTTATGTTTGGTACTTTCGGTTCTTATGATAGTACCCGTATCTTTGATCGGATGCGGTTCCGGGGATGACGATACAACAGTTCCCACGATTACCGCTGCTGTTCAGGAAGAACGTTTGCCTCTTGAAGTTCCCGAAGTCGTGATTCCGGAAAACAAGGTTTTCAGAATCGTCGGTCAGGGTGACGGTGACGGATGGAAAGCAGACGACATTTTGTGTCCCGAGGAAGACTCTGATGACGTTCTTGAAAGTGCAAAATACACACGTTACAAGAATGTTGAAGAAAAACTCGGTATCACGATCGATACTTATCTTAACTCAACTATCTACAATACAGTACAGGCAAGTGTACAGTCAAACGACAAGAGTTTTGACCTTGTATTTATGACAGTAGACAATGCTTCGAACGCCGCAATAAGCGATTTGCTTTATAATATCAACAACATTGATACTATAAGGACAGAAAGCCCTTGGTATGACCAGGGATATATCAGCGGTATGTCCATAGGTGATGAGATATTCTCCTTGGTAACAAGTATGGGTATATTCGATACATACATTATGTATATACTTATGTACAACAAGAGACTTATCCAGACATACGGACTTGAAGATCCTTATCAGATGGTAAAAGAAAACAGATGGACATACGATAACTTCGTAGCTATGCTTGAGGGTATATCCGCAGATAACGGTAACAGCATTTGGGGTCCCGAGGATACATACGCATTTGCAGCTCACCCCGGTTCTGCAGGTAACTTCTTCTATGCATCCGGGCTGACGATATGTGAAAAGGATGATGCAAACTATCCGTATCTTGTAGTTTCAAACAATTCCAAAGCAGTTACAGTTCAGGAAAGGCTTCTCAAACTTCTGTTTGAGGAACACACAACCTTGTACGCAGGTTCAAACGGTATTAACACCGCTGACGGCATAAACGCATTTATGACAGGTCGTTTACTCTTTATGGGTGAGATCGTTGGCTATCTCTGCACAACATTCCGTGAAATGGAAGATGACTTCGGCGTTGTCCCCTATCCTAAGTATGATGCCTCACAGTCAAGATACTACACAACAAACGATACAGTTATCAACGTACTGTGTGTTCCCGCATTCCAGTATACCGAAGAAGAACTTGAAGTTCTCGGTGTTATCACCGAAACACTTTGTTGGGAATCATACTATACAGTACGTCCTGCGTTCTATGAAGACGTTCTCGGCGGTAAGAGCACACGTGATGAAGGTTCATACGAAATGCTTGACCTTTGCCGTGAGTCCCGCGTTTATGACTTCGGTATGTTCAATCCTTCCATTGAGCTTTCCACTCTCTACAAGGAAATCGTTTCAAATACAACAGCAAAGTACAGCTCAACGGTTAAGAGAAAGCTTTCAAAGAGCCAGAAGACTTTGGATGATCTTATCGAAAGCTACACAAACGAAACGAACTAATTCCACTGACAAGAACATAAATTCAGGCACAGCAATACTGCTGTGCCTATCTTTTGTTATACAACAACATTCGGCGCACCTGCTTTATCGCAGATGCGCCGAATCGGGTTTATTTTTTTTACACTCAATTATGCGTATTTTTTCATCGCTTCCGTCATATTTTCAACGGGCATTGAAGCTGTGATTACCACATCTACATTTGTACGTGCAGAAAATGCTTCGCATTCTTTAAGGAAATATTCAAAAGAATCCATATCATCCTTACAGATCTTAAGTGCGGAATCTATGAAAATGTGTGTAATGTCGTAGTTGCTTGCATATATGCCGGAAACAAATCCGAAAAGTGACTGACCGTCACAGATCATATATTCGCTTGTGTCTATAAGGCGGATCTGGTGCTTTATATCGTGTATAAGCTTTGTTCCCTGTTCAAGACATACTACCGAACCATGTGAGTCAATAAGCGCCTTGTTGGTAAGCTCGATAAGCTGTTTTGTTTTACCTGTACCTTTTACGCCTGCAATTAATTTTAACATAATGAACATCCTCCTGAATTATAGATATTTACCCTAACTATACTATACTATATTTTTCCGATTTTTTCAAGGGTTTTTATAAAAAAATTATAACTTTTTTTGCAAAACTAAATTGTTTTTTATTCAATTTGCCTATAAAGATAGATTATTTATCCAGTCTGTTGAGCAAATCAGCCTGCATTTCCTCATATCCGGGCTTACCTAAAAGTGCAAACATATT
>JAZNEN010000323.1:0-4231 GCA_045588615.1 Eubacteriales bacterium | reverse complement strand
CAAGAGGCGCGTGGTCGCCACTCATGATATCTACCAGAATTCGCATATCAATTCCTTTCTTACAAAAGCGGTTCCTCCGCCAGTAACGCTCTCAAGTACGCAAGAGAGCGCTCAGCCAAAGCCAGATTTCGTGCGGTTTTTCCACCCTTCACCTTACGGTCCAACAGGGTAACCAGACCGAAATTGGCATTCATCGGCTGGAAATCAGCACCGTTATATCCGGATACGTACTTCGCCATTGAACCTATGACAGACACATCGGAAAACATAAACGGTTCCGACCCTTTTGCAAATCTTGCGGCATTTATTCCGCACAAAAGACCTGAAGCCGATGACTCCACATACCCCTCAACACCTGTTATCTGTCCTGCAAAGAACAGTCCGGGGATGCTTTTAACCATATAAGTTTCATCAAGAAAGCCGGGGGAGTTGATATACGTGTTTCTGTGCATCACGCCGTAGCGTAAAAACTCGGCATTTTGCAAGCCGGGTATCATTGAAAACACCCTTTTTTGCTCACCAAACGTCAGATGTGTCTGAAATCCGACGATGTTGTACATCGTTTTTTCAAGATTTTCAGCACGGAGCTGAACTGCCGCATACGGTTCTTTTCCCGTTTTCGGATCAGTCAGTCCGACAGGCTTCATAGGACCGAACAAAAGCGTTTCAAATCCACGCTTTGCCATGACCTCGACAGGCATACAGCCTTCAAATACATTCGGCTCTTTTTCAAATCCGTGAAGCTCTGCTGTATCAGCGGTTATTAAGGCATTGTAAAATGCCTCATATTCTTCACGTGTCATCGGGCAGTTTATATATGCCGCCTCGCCTTTATCGTAACGTGACTGCTCAAATGTGATGTCACGGTCGATGCTCTCCGCCGATACGATGGGTGCGGCGGCATCGAAGAAATGAAGACCTTCACCTGCAAGCGCTTTAATTTTTTCGCTCAAAGCATCGGAGGTCAAGGGCCCCGTTGCAATAACGGTTATTTCATCATCGGGAATTTCCGTGACCTCACCTGATATGACCTCAATATTCTCGTTATTTGTGATCTCGTTTGTTATATACCGTGAAAATTTATCTCTGTCAACGGCAAGCGATGCGCCTGCGGGTACGGCTGTTTCATCTGCCGCACGCATTATAAGCGAGTCAAGGCGACGCATTTCTTCTTTAAGAAGTCCGACGGCGTTGAATATCTGATGAGAGCGCAGGGAGTTTGAGCAAACAAGCTCCGCAAATAAGTCGCTTTTATGCGCGGGCGACTTTTTTTCGGGTTTCATCTCAAAAAGCCTTACTTTAACGCCTCTTTTTGCTATCTGATATGCCGCCTCGCATCCCGCAAGACCTGCGCCGATCACATTTACATATGAACGGTTTACCGGCATTTTTCGTTCAGACATATATTTTCACCCGATTTTTTCGTAAACATCGATGAGCCGCACTTGGGACATTTTTCATTTGACGGGGTATGCGATGTCGTAAAATCGCATTTGGGTGAATTTGCACAGGCGAAATACTCACGGCGTCCGTGCTTTTTCTTCACTACGTTTCCGCCGCACTTGGGGCAGGCGGCACCCGTCGGCTCCGTTTTCTGGAGGGTGTTTTTGCACGTCGGGAAGTTCTCGCAAGCGTAAAATTCGCCATAGGGGCCGCTTCTTATCACCATCATACCGCCGCATTTTTCGCACTTCATATCCGTTTTGACAACGGGAGTTTTTTCCTTTTCGGGAACGACATTGCCGTTTTTGTCTATCTTCTTTGTGTTTTTGCACGACGGATAATTGGGGCAAGCGGCAAAGTCGCCGTATCTGCCCGATTTTATTACCATTGTCGCACCGCACTTTTCACAGATTATATCTGTTTGTTCATCTGCATATTTATATTTTTTCCCCTTGACCGTTTCCTCTGCCTTTTCAAGCGTCACGCTGAAATCACGCCAGAAATTGCCTAAGACATCCTGCATACTTTCTGTACCGTGGGATATATTGTCCAGGGAATTTTCCATATTTGCAGTAAATTTATAGTCAACGATATCAGAGAAAAAGTCCGTCATAAGCTGTGTTGTCACTTCACCGAGCGATGTTGGCGCAAGAGATTTACCCGAGCGCTTGACATAATTTCTTGCAACTATCGTTGTGATGATGGGTGTAAACGTACTCGGACGTCCTATTCCCATTTCTTCAAGCTGTTTAATAAGCGAAGCTTCGGTAAATCTTGCCGGAGGCTCTGTAAAATGCTGTTTTTTCACAAGGTCAAGAAGCTTCATGCTGTCACCCTCATTTACTTCGGGAAGCTTTATGCCTCTTTCCTCGTCAACGCTGTCCTCTGTTTCCTCGTAAACAGCCATATAACCCTTGAATTTGACAGTATAACCGCTTGCACGGTACGTATATATGCCCGCATTTATATCAAGGCTCACCGTATCAAGCTCCGCAGGTGACATCTGGCTTGCGACAAATCTGTCCCAGATAAGCTTGTAAAGGCGGTACTGATCCGCCGAGAGTTTGTCTTTTATAAGTTTCGGGGGAAATTCGAGCGACGACGGACGTATAGCTTCGTGCGCGTCCTGTGCGCCCGCCTTAGCCTTGAATATTCTTGCCTTTGAGGGCAGGTATTTTTTGCCGTATTCACGGTCTATATGGTCACGCAAGGCGGAAAGCGCCGTGTCTGAAATACGGAGCGAGTCCGTTCTCATATACGTGATGATACCCTGTGTACCGCCGAGATCCGCACCGAGATTGATACCTTCGTAAAGCTCCTGAGCTACCTTCATCGTCCTCTGTGAACGGAAATTGAGCTTTTTTGACGCTTCCTGCTGGAGTGTTGACGTTATAAACGGAGGCTGGGGATTCTTGTATTTGAGAGTCTTTTTGACTGACGATACGACAAAATCCTCTTTTTTGCTTCCTTCCTCAACGGAAAGTGCTTCCTCTGCACTTGTCACCTCTGTCTTTGCGCCGTTTATACCGAAAAAGCGTGCCTTGAATACTTCGTTTTTAGCAGTTTCAAGCTCACTTTCAATAGTCCAGTATTCCTTGGGAACAAACGCTCTTATCTCATTTTCTCTGTCAACGATTATCTTTGTGGCAACCGACTGCACACGGCCCGCGGAAAGACCGCTTTTGACAGTCTTCCACAAAAACGGACTGAGCTTGTAACCGACTATTCTGTCAAGGATTCGTCTTGCCTGCTGTGAATCGACAAGATCCATATTTATCTTGCCGGGATTTTCAATGGCACGGCATACAGCTTCCTTTGTCAGCTCATTGTACGTTACGCGGCTCGTTTTCGCCTCGTCACATTCAAGCGCCGTTGCAAGGTGCCAGGCAATCGCCTCACCTTCACGGTCAGGGTCCGTTGCCAAGAATATTTCGTCAGCCTGCTTTACTTCCTTTTTGAGATTATTTATAAGCTCATTTTTATCTCTTATATTGACATACTTCGCCTTGAAGCCGTTTTCAATATCAACTCCCAGCGTGCTCTTGGGAAGATCCTTTACGTGACCTACAGATGCCACGACCTTATATCCTGAGCCAAGATAGCCTTTTATCGTTCCCGCCTTACCGGGAGACTCTATAATAACAAGTTTTGACATTTCTGTCCCTTTCTGTTTATTATTTCGTTCGTTTTATTCGGGGGAATAAATAATTGAAAATTGAAAATTAGAAATTGAAAATGGTGACGGTGCGCCCGCCTGCCCCCCTCGGCTCGGCACGAGCCGCCACAGGCGTAGGCGCACATATTTCCTGCGGAAATATTTTTTATCCATTATTATTACTTTTTTGCCATTTCCCACATTATGATGGATGCGGCGACTGCGGCATTAAGCGACTCCGAATGCTCTTTTATGGGAATTATAACAGAGCCTGTGCAAAGGTTTATTATTTCTTCGGAAAGTCCGTTTCCCTCGTTACCGATGACGAATGCCGTTTTTTCGTTCACTGAAACATTACGAATGTCGGTGCTGTTGTGATGAAGAGCCGCGGCATAGACTGTAAATCCGTTTTCGCGAAGCGCGCGCACAGCGTCCGCTGTCGGTTTTGTTATGATGTTTTGCGAAAACGCAGCACCCATAGCACCTCTTTGCACCTTCGGCGAATAGATATCCGCGCAGTCGGGTGATGAAATGATAAGACCCGTGCCGAGGGCATAAGCCGTGCGTATTACAGTACCCATATTTCCGGGATCGCGCATACTGTCAAGAATTATGACACCGCCTGCTATGCCG
>JAZNEN010000322.1:0-3388 GCA_045588615.1 Eubacteriales bacterium | reverse complement strand
TTTGATTTTTGCATCTTCCGTCACCGAGGCATAATTTTGTACACTTCCTGTGCTTGTCTTAATATCAAGGCTTCCAAATTTAAAGTCTTTCGGTATCTCAACATCACCCGTGTCCTCATTTATGACAAGTGAGACATATTCATTTTCAGGTAAGTAAACGGTTATTTTAGGAATTCCAAAACCGATTCCGATATGTTCATACCATTTTCTTTCGTCTTTAATATCAATATTCAGGATTTCATTCGAAACAGAAACGGAGTGCTTGACGCTTTCATTTTCGTAACACTCTACCTTACAAACCTCATCTTCCGAGAAGACGAATGAAATATATGCTGTATCGGTGTTTACCGATATATCTTTAAACGCTTCGTTTATTTCGTAAGTGTTAGTCGTATACTTTACGGTGGTAAGCCTTGTAAAATCCCAACCGTAAGCTATCATCGCCGATGCAAATATTATAACTCCGAGTGCAACAAGCACCCCTGCCGTAATAAGCCATTTTTTCATTACGCCGCCCACCTTTCAGCAAAACTTTTTTTCAAAGCCACCGCAATTTTCTTTGTTAAAATCAAAATACCTTTTGTAATCATCTTACATCCGAAAAATGCAAAAATTGACAGGCCTGCGCAAGTAATTCCCACACCTATCATTGCAATACCCGTGACAGTATTGTTTAAAGCAAAAAAGACTGCCGCAGATACAAGTACACCGATAACACACGCACAAAGCGAAACAAAAACCGCCCAAACCGAAACAATTACGCTCCATATTACAACATAAAGGGAGAATATAACGGCAAGTGCGGCAATCAAAAGCGGAACCCACAGCGGTGCACCGAGCACCAACAAGGCAATCTCCCATTTTTTCATTTGTCTTTTCGGTTTTACATTTTCCTTGACTATCTTTGAAAAAGGAACGTCGGCTATTATCTGAGAAATAACCTCATCCACAGAGCCTAACGATGAAACGGCTTCATCCTCTGACACTCCTTCTTCAACGATATCATCTATCATTTCGCTGTAAAATGTTACCCTTTCTTCCCTGTCCTTTTCAGACAAGCATGACAAGCCGCAGCGAAGATGCATAAGAAATTCCTGCTTATTCATTTTCATCCTCCCTCATTATAAATCGGCATATTGATGCCATTTCTTCCCATTCTTTTTTAAAATCCTCGATCCGTTTTCTGCCTTCGGCTGTAATGCTGTAATATTTTCTGAGTCTTCCTCCGTGTTCCGCCGTTCTCACCGTCAGCATCTCTGCATTTTCCAGACGCTTCAGAATGGTATATAAGGTTGATTCGGAAAGCTCAATATACGGCTTCATATCCCTGATTATCTTATATCCGTACGAGTCATCATTTTTTATTGCCGCAAGCACACATACATCCAAAAGTCCACGTTTTAACTGTGTATCCATGCTATACCTCCTTTTATGATATACATCATATCACGAAGTATTGTTTTTGTCAATACCTTTTGCATTTTTCAGCGTAAAAGAACCATAACACAGCAACAAAAAAATGCGATACTCGGTACAAAACCAAGTATCGCATTTTTAATATTATTAATAAACACCTATGTTATAAATTGAGAAGAAGCCGTCTTTTTTATTGAGCACTCTTACGTATCTTGCCTTAACATCAAGGTCGATAACATTTTTAGGCTCATATTTATACTTGTTGACATCTTTCCAATTTTCATTGTCATCGGAAACCGAGACGGTAAATTCACCCAGGGCATTTGACTCCCATTCAAGAACGAGCTTTTCTATCTTCGTCACCTCTCCGAGGTCAACTGTTATCCAGTAATTTTCGCCCTCTGTTCCAAGTGCGCTCCATCTTGTAAAATGTGAGCCGTCAACAGCATACAAAGCTTCGCATCCCTTTTCCTCACCGCTTGCATAAACCGTCTTGTAAAGCGCAAGATTTTCGCCCTTTGCATCAACCTTTTTGGGATTTTTCTTTGATATTGTGTCAATATCAAACTGTATGGGCGATACGTTCATCACCTGACGGACAAGTATCTCACCTTCAACCGACGTCTTTACAGTAAGACGGATATCATTTACAGATGCGCCGGCGGCGAATACGTATTCACCCTTTTCAACAATCCACTTTGTTCCAGATGCAAAATATGTCATAAGCTCTTTATTCGTTACGTTTACTGTAACAGTTGTGCTTTCACCCTTTGAAAGTTCGGGAGTTTTGCCGAAGCCGACAAGCTCACGCACAGGATGCTCGTTTCTCGTTTCGGGCTTTGTAACATAGAACTGAACTGTTTCACGGCCTGTAATGTAGCCTTTGTTTGTAACCTTAACAGCGAGTGTAAAGCCGTTTTCAGTCTTTTCAACCTTAAAATCCGAATATTCGTAATCTGTATATGAAAGACCGTAACCGAACTCATACATTGCAGGAACATTAAATGTTGTGAAATAACGGTATCCTACGTAAATATCGTCTGAATACACTGCGTGATCTTTATCGGGGTATATCTCGGAATAAGCTGTATCATTATATGAAACAGGCCACGTTACCGCAAGCTTACCCGAGGGATTCACAGCACCTGTGAATATGTCCGCCATAGAGTTACCTATCTGTTCGCCCGAAAGTCCGATACACAGAATAGCATCCGCTTTATCAGCCCACGAAGCCACATCAATAGGATTACCTACATTGATAAGAACAATAAATTTCTTACCCGCCTTATGGAAGGCATTTGAAATATTTGTAATTGCCTGTGTTTCTCTGTCATTAAGGTAGAAGTCGCCCTTGATATCGGCATGGTCAACGCCCTCTGCTGTCATACGTGATATTGTAAATACAGCAAAATCGGATGTTTGCGCCGCTTTTTCTGCAATTTCCTCGGTTATAACGATTTCAAACCTGTCATCTGTCGGATTCATTTCCTGTGTCAGAATGTGCGGATGACGCTTACAGTCATTGTAAAGAGATGCCACTTCACCGTTGATACTGAAGTTAGCATTTTCAAAGCCCTCTTTAACAGTTACAACGTGTGAAACGATAACATATCCTGCACCGTATCCGCAATGCTCTGTAATGTAAGATGCATTACCGAAAAGTGCAATGTTTTTACCGTTCTGCATCGGGAGCATACCGTCATTCTTCATAAGAACCATGCCGTCAGCACCGACCTTGCGTACTGCCTGAAGCTTTTCAGCCTTATTTGATATTGTATATGTCACTTCCCCCCTGTTCATTGCCTGTGAACGTGCAACAACAGAAAGTATCTTTTCACAGCAAAGGTCGAGCTGTTTTTCGTCGATCTTGCCGTTTTCAACCATTTCCTTTACAGCGGCAATATCAGCAGGAACATCAGGGCTTCCGCAGTACATATCATTTCCTGCGGCGATCATTGCGTCCTTGGTGCCC
>JAZNEN010000321.1:0-5194 GCA_045588615.1 Eubacteriales bacterium | reverse complement strand
CTTCTTCATCGAGATTACACATAACTGCCATTTGTTCTGTTGTAAGTCGCGCATTTTCTTCCAAAAGCTGTAATATCTGTTTCATAGGTAAAACCTCTTTTCGTAGTTTACATTATAATCAATTATATCATAAAATTTCTCATTTGAACAGTATTTTTAAAAAAATACTGTAAAAATTAAGGCTGATTCAAACACTTACATCTGAATCAGCCGAAATTTTATATTGTCAATCTTTTATATAAATGTAATTGAAGCGTTCATTGGGTGCGGCATCGCCCTTGTCCATAAAATGCATTATATCTCCGTCAGCAACGGAATTATCTGCCCATTTAAATTCAAATTCCTTATCAACATTTATAAGTGATTTTGCAACTTTTATCTGTATAATATTTCCTCTTACAGTAAATTCAGCATCACCAACCTTTTTCATAAACCATTGTCCGTCTTTGAACATTTCGACAGAGGCAAGACCGTTGTTTTGATATCTGTTTATGATGTAATTGTAACCATACCAACCTGTTTTATGATTTCTGTCTGAATTGATAAACAGATTCATCCAGTTTGTGCCCACGGGATCGGTAATATTTTTTGCACATTCAGCAAAGAAATAAATATTTTCATCATCAGACGAGACCTTCATAGTGACAAAATCATTACGTCCGGTATCATTTGTATAATGAAATCCGCCCACATATGACATTGCATCTCGCTTTGTAACATCGCCCTTATAGTCAAGATATTCCGGTCCTACATCATCCCACTGGCAAAGACAACGGCTGTGTATATCTATCGTCTTTTGTCCTGTTGCCCTCGGAATCTCTCTTGCACCTTTGTATTTTCTTATATTAGCTACCATCTGATAGTAGTAATTATCTTTATAAAGGCCGTTAACAGCTTCTATATCACGTGAAAACTCACCGTTAAGGTTGTCCACAAAATAATTGCACCTGAACGGATCGGATTCTTCGACAATATACGTGTTTGCGATTATCTGTCCCTGCGCAGGGTTTTTTCCGCCCGGAAGGAAATTATCCCATCTGCCTGCCCACCATTCATTCCATCCTGTTATCATAATACACGGCGGATCAATGTTGTTTATTGCATGGTCAAACTGCTCCTGAAAAGCAAGTCCAAGCGGTGATGTTTTATCTACAAGCGAAAATCCGTAATCACGGTCTGTTTCATTCGGCGGTTGTTTTCCGTTACAATAGCTCCTGCCCGTACTTGTTCCGAATCCGTTTGCCCAGAAGCCGCACATAACAATTGCCTGCTCAACTTCGCCCGTCTCAGATTTTCCCGGCTTTTGCGGATGCATATCCGCCCACGGCCAAGCACCCTTTCCGTCTGTTTCGGTATACCACTCAGCATCTGTCTTTGCCCAAGAAGTGCGAAATGTGAAAAAGTCACGCTGATGCTCGGGAAGCGATTCAAAAAATTTTCTCGGTGCCAAGAAAATCGGTTTTTCATCCCATTTAAACCAAAGTTTTTTGTAGTGGCCGTCTTTATAAAACGTGCTCCAAATGGCATCAAAGGAGCTTTTCGCAAGCTCAGGCGTGTCACCTGCATTAAACATTATCTGCGGTGTCTTGTAACCCTCCTTGCGTATCTCGTTCCACACTTTAAATATGGTTTCGCAAACAGAACGGTAAATAAGACCGTTTGTTACATCAAAGAAAATGAAGTCTATTCCTGCGTCTGCAAGCTGATATGCGTGCTTGCGGATAACCCATTCATCATCGGAACGATAGTAACCGAAGTACGGCTCTGCCCAGTAGTGACCGAAGCCACGGCTTCCGGAAGCCATTACCTGTTCAAATTCTTCTATTCCGCCCATTGCGTACGCAAGGGAGTGATCCATAAGTCCACGGTCAGTTCCTTGATGCCACATAAAATAGAATATGCCGACCTTTTTATCTTTTTTTTCAACATTAACTTCAAGCGGAAGCGATCTGCCTAAATCATCCGTTGCCGCCCAAGTGTCCTGATAAAGATCAATAAAATCTTTCATTTGCTTCTCCTTAATAAAGAAATTTTGCTTATTAAATTGTTTAGTATATATTACCATATATAAAGAAAAAAATCAACCTGTATTTTAGATTTATTGCATAATTTAAATAATAAATTTTGTAGGGACAGACGTCCCGGCTGTCCGTTTAAAAAGCATTTGCGTTCGTTTTATGCGGGCGATTCGTGAATCGCCCCTACTACCTTGTTTGATCTAAACCTTGACATCTGACATATTTACAGATATATAAAAAACTTGTGCTACACCAAACCTTCTCCGATGGGAGAAGGTGTCGAGGCGGGTGCAATTTATCGCTTATCGCATACTATGTCGCCGAGACGGATGAGGTGTTTTGAAGACAAAACTAATTATTTTTCGACTCCTCATCCACCACTTCGATAAAACATATATTTGGGGTAAAATATATGTTTTACATTTCAGTGGTCCCCCTTCTCCCGCAGGAGAATGCTTACGCTCGGTGGGATTTCGGACGGCAAAAATCTTTGTTGTTTTAAAACAACTTCGGCACGGTGCAAAAGCACCGTGCCGAATAAGTTTTATTGAGTTATGAGTTGAAAAGTCTTGCGCCGTTTATCGGAACGTGATAGCAGACACCGTTATTACCGTCATCATTAACAGGAATATCACATCCTGACATAGCATCGAGAAAGATATTCCAACGACCGTAATCATATCCGCCGCATGAGCCCTGAGCAAACGTGCCAAGCTCAACATCGCAAGTCTTTGCGATGTGCGTGCAGATCGAAAAGTCCTCATAGACTATTCCGGGTTTACTGTATATTTTTTTCATATTCGAGTATCCTCCGTTAATTAGCCTTTGCGAAAAACGATCCGTACCAGCCGCCGAATATTCTATCAAATATTACGGAGCTTGAATTCGAGCCAAGACTTAATTTCTTTGTTACCGTAACTGTATCTACAGCAGCCTCGCTTGCTTCGCCGTCAGCATTGTATGCAACAACTTCAATAGGCATATCACCTGCCTCAGTTGCACGTACTGTGTACTTCCACTGACGTTCAGCAGTGAACCATGATTTTGTAAATCTCGTTACTTCAACGCCGTTTACTGTGATGTAGTCAACATCTGCACTTGTTTTAACCGTTACTGTAATAAGTCCGCCTTCCTTGACTGTCGTCTTAGAAAGTGCAACGTCAAACATTTCAGGAACAAATGCGCTTATCTCTTCAACCTTAACATCAAGCCACGGCATAGAAACCTTTTTCAAGCCTGCAAGAGCCTGAACTCCAGCTTGCTTTGTAACTTTAAGAACTGATCTGCCGTCGCTTGCATCTCTATCTTCTTGGTTTGCGTATGTGAACTTGAAGTTTGTGAGAGAAAGTACGCTGGAATTTGTGCTGCAGTTTTGAATTACTACTGTACCGCCGTTAAGCTTTGAAATGTCGTAATAAAGGTCTGTAGAAGTTCCTATTGTACGATTGATTTCATTCTTTATCTGGATATTACCGTTAGCGTCTTCAACCGCATTAAAAATTCTTACAGATGCGTTGGTTCCGTTCATAGTCTTCATAGCAAGATGAACAGCCGCAACATAAGTCTCATCAAGGTCAAATGCAATAGCTTGATTTTTCTTCAGATAAACTTCGTTGTTAGGACCGTAATTGATGTAGTCGGTAATATTAAACACATCATCCACTGTATCACCGGAATATGCTCCTCTACCGTCGATGAACATCGTACCGGCTGTAACACCGTCAACTGTCAAATTGCCAAAGCTTTCCTTGGAAATAAGGAGATTTCTCACTTCCTGATATACAGGCCATCCTTCGTTATCCTTTACGTAAGCATCTTCGATAACTTTATCATTTGCACCGTTATTAGCCGGATCGTAGACGCGAATGGCATCGATCCAGAAATATGCTTCTTCGCTCTTCTGTGCATCGAAAAATTCAGAATAAGTTACCGTAATATAAGCTTTGTATCTTCCATATGTCAGATTTTCCACCTTGATAACAGGTACCTGATAAAGGCTGTTTTCTTCAGCACCCTGGTCAACGCTCCATTCACCGGTCTCCGGATCATATGAGTAACCATAATAGGTATTTACAAAACTGGATTTTACAGGTTTACTCGTTTCATTACCATTTTCATCAACTGCATAAACACGAACAAGTACTGTTCCCGAACGCCAGTTTGTAACGCTGATTACATCAAAACCTGTACCATAGAATGTAAAGGAAGCTTCGCCCTCATATCTACCCTCTGACTGACCATCGTCAGGATTCATAGAAGCATCGGGAGTTCCGATAAAATACTTACTCAAACCATAAGAATATGTCGTAGAATCAGAGTAAGCTGCATCATAACCGTAGATATTATTGACGTCATTCTGTGAAAGACTACCGGGACGGTCTTCAGCCTGATTGGAAGTCTTGCGAGTTTCGTCATCTAACCACTCTGCTCCTGTTGTCCATTCAGATTCATCTAAATATCTATTTCCCTTGATGTCAAAAACTTTGAATGTAACAAAATCTTCTTCATAATATACAGTGGTTGCGGGGATGACGGTTACATCTGCGTAATAGTAGCCCTGAACTGCGGCATCGCCGTCATAGTGTGCAGCATAAGTGAACACTTCTTTTTCGTTGAACTCCATGCTCGTTTCGGGAGTAGGTGTATAACGTACCTTTCCGTTTACAATAGATGCAGTTCCGAATTTACATCCATCATAAGTGTCGGCATAAAATCCTTCAAGAAGTTCTGCACGGTGTTCCTCTTTACCTTCGAGAGTGTAGGAATCTTCATTAAATCCAACTGCTTCGAGGTGTGCGTCACCTGCAAACAGTACGTCATTTGTCATTACATCAATATCCACAGGAAGTGCATAGTCAATAACGACTGTGTCGGGAACTGCATTAACAGAACCAACGATAGCAAAGTATACGATAGTGTTTGTATACGTTATTTTATCGCTTGTTTCGTTAAGCTTATTCGATGAAGTTGCACTTGAACCAATCTGCGTTACATAAGTTGTTGCAACGTCTACATTACCCTTGGTGATTTCCCAGTTTTGAGGCAATTCGGAATCCGATGCTACGGAAACCTTATATGCCGCATCGTTGTCATAAAGTGTATAACCGTCGGGAAGCACAGCATTTGCTATGATCGTTTTGTCAACAAGCTGTGTATTGTTAAGATCGAAAATATAA
>JAZNEN010000320.1:0-6646 GCA_045588615.1 Eubacteriales bacterium | reverse complement strand
AACAAGTTACGCAACTCGGACGGATGAGGTGTCAGATTAAAAGGTTTTTAAACGGGTCGTCGAGGACGTCGACCCCTACGGCACCACCTCGAATATACAGAGCGTAGGGGCGTGCATCGCACGTCCGCATTAAACAGCCTTCCGTAGGGGACAAGGCGCAATCACTTTGCTTTGCAAAGTGACGACGTCCCGTATAAAATAGAATTAAACGCCTTTTCATTGGATGGGGTGTTAGATTAAATGGGTTTAAAAATGAAATGCCTTCGGCATGAAATGCGGCGGTGCCGCCTGAAATGTTTGCTTTGTAAACTTGAAATGTTATTCGCAGGACGAATAACATTATAATGGCGTGGAGTGCATCACACCCCACGCCATTATACCGCGTTTTACTTATCAATTTTATTCGCAATTTTTTATTTTCGTCGTTTTGTGCTCTGATTTAAGTATTTCGCCTGTTTGTGCGTTTATTTCATACTCGAGTTTTTCATTTGCTGTTTTGAGCTTTATTTCGTACACGATAACGCCGTCTTCTTCATCAAGCTTTACCTTCTGCTGTGTCAACTCATTTACGGCTTTTTTGCTGTCGTCAAGCGCAATTTCAAGCGCCCTTTCCTCGCCTATAAAGCTGTCCTGCACAAGTCCGCTGTTTCCGGGGCGGTTTCCGTTTCCGTTACCGTTACTGCCTTCGCTGTTTCCGTTGCCGTTACTATATCCGCTGTTACCGTTATTTTCGTTTTTGTTTTCATTCTTGTTTTCGTATTTGCCTGTATTTTTAACGGATTCGGAGAGTATCTCGCCGCTTACGGCATCAATATTGTATTCGTATTTCTTAATATCTGTCTTTATAGTTATTTCGTAAACGTATACACCGTCTTCCTCATCCAGCTTTACTTTGGAATCGATCATATCCGCAGTATCAACCTTTGAAAAAGCTTCGCCTGCGGCTGCAAGTGCGGCTTCCTCCCCTATGAATGACGAAGTATCAACATTGGGCTTTTTGCCTTCTTCTTTGCCGTCACCGCTTCCTTTTTCGCCGTCTGCTTCAAAGTCTAATATCTCACCTGTTTGTGCGCTTATTTCATATTCGTATTCAATGCCGTCAACGGTAAATTCGACCTCGTAGACCATTGTGCGGTGATCACAGTCCATTTTAACTTTAATATCTGTTACATCAGTCTCTTTGACACCGGCTTCGGCAAATGCGCTCAGCTTTGCCGCCTCGGCTGTTATATACGTTGTATCGGTTGCCGTGCCCTTACATTTGATGCCGTCAAGCTCAATTCCGTTCTGCTGTATCAGCAGATTAAGGTCATTCATCGGGAGCCCTGCCAGCTTGTCGATCGTAAGCAGACTGTCTTTTTCCATTATTTTGGTTATCAGTTTTGCTTTTCCATGTGAAAGTCCGTACTTCTTTGCGATCTCCTTTGAGCTGTCTCCATCCGAAAGAGACTGTGATAAAACTGCGGGAGATGAGTGATTTTTGCCCATTGATTCATATGCGTGATCAAGAAGCTTATCGGAAAGCTTATCTGCATTTTTTTGATTTTTATTTTTTACCGATATAAGCACGGAGCTTTTGTCGCCGTCTATATATCCCTTATCTTTCATTGTATCGAGTACGTTTTCGACAGCTGTTTCAACGGACATCCCTTTGATGTCAACATCCTTGAGTATTTCCGCACCGTCATCGTTTACAGCCGTGAAAGAGACGACCTTTTCTTTTTTGTTGAGCTGCAACTCAACGCTCGGATTAACGTCGATGGAGACAACAGAATCAACAGCGTTTGAATTTGTGTGTACCATAATGCCGAAAACTGTGCCGAATATCAGAGCGAATGCGGCAGCGGCGGCAATTACGGGAAGTATTTTCTTTTGTTTTTTCATTTTTGTACAACCTTTCACATCTTTGCAGGCGGATAAAATACCGTCAAGTACATTCGGTGCGGAATCTTCAATCTCTTTTTTTAATCTCTTTTCAATATCCATTTTTATCCCTCCAACATATTTTGCAGTTTTTTCACGGATCTGCTGTATTTAGAAAGCACCGTTGACAACGGAAGACCGAGAAGCGTTGCAATTTCCCTGTGTTTAAGCCCCGATAAGGCATGCAGGGTGATTATCTGCCTTTCCTCGCTCGAAAGCTTCAGCATTGCATCGGTAACGGAAAGCTTAATGTCGGAATTGTCCGAAAAATCATCGCTTTGCATTCCTGCCGTTTCATTCTCGGAAACGAAATCTTCACGTTTTTTCTTTCTTATCAGCATATATGAAATATTTTTTGTTATTTCAAGTATCCATGCCATTGGTTTTCCCGATGCTTTGTACGTGTGAGCATAACTGTATATTCTTATATACGTGTCCTGAAGTACATCCTCCGCATCGTGGGCGTTTTTTAAGATCGACAGGGCAAAGCCATAGACTGCACTTTTTGTTTCCTCGTAAAGGCTTGCAAGCGCATCCGTGTCGCCTTCGGCTGCTTTTGCAATATACGATTCAAGCAAAAAATTCTTGTCTTTTTGTGTATATTCGTTTTCTTTCGGCGACGAAATTATTCCGAAATACAGCATGGCTTTTTCCTCCGTTGTAATGTAAATGCATAAGATGTGCATTTTATTGCACAGAAAATCATTTTTTGAGTATTATACATCAAATTTTTCAGTATTTTCAATTCTATATTTTAAAATTTACATTCACATATTGAAAAAAAATAAATGATGTGGTAAACTGTGTCAATCACTTTTTTCAAGGAGGTAATTATGCCTATAAAAATTCCCAACGGACTTCCTGCCGCAGAGATACTCAGAAGCGAAAATATATTTGTAATGGACAAGCTCCGTGCCGAAACGCAGGATATCCGTCCTTTACAAATTGCGGTGCTTAATCTTATGCCGACGAAAGAAGTGACCGAAACACAGCTTGTGCGCTTGCTTTCAAACACCTCTCTGCAGGTTGAGCTTACGCTCGTCCGTGTTGACCGACATAAATCCAAGAATTATTCTGAGGAGCATATGGGGCTTTTCTATGCCGACTTTGATGATATATGCACCCGTAAGTTCGACGGTCTTATAATAACAGGTGCACCCGTTGAAAACCTCGATTTCAAGGAGGTCACATATTGGGACGCACTCTGCAGAATATTCAAATGGGCTGAAAAAAATGTCTGCTCGACGATATTCATATGCTGGGCGGCACAGGCGGCACTTTATTACTACTACGGAATAAATAAATATCCGCTTGATAAGAAGGCTTTCGGTATATTTGAGCATACGGTGCATGAGCCGAAACACCCGATCGTGCGCGGCTTTGACGAAACATTTTTAGCCCCCCATTCACGCCATACGGCAATAAACGAGCATGAGCTTGAGGCTGCATTCAATCTGCACGTTTTGGCATCATCCGACAAGGTAGGCGCATATCTGATCTCAGATGATGCAAAAAGCAGATTTTTCATCACGGGTCACTGCGAATACGACTATAATACGCTGTCGCTTGAATATTTCAGAGATAAAAATAAGGGGCTCGACATCGACATTCCGTATAACTACTTTCCGGGTGATGACCCCGAAAAAAGACCGCCGAATAAGTGGCGCTCACACGCAAACTTGCTTTTCTCAAACTGGCTTAATTTCTTTGTATATCAGCGCACCCCGTTTGATCTTGACACACTTTGACAGTAAAAACGAGATTTGTAAGTAAAAAATTCGGAAAAACTATTTACAAATGCGTTTTGCTGTGATATAATGGCAAAAGGTATGGCATATACGAATACACGGCTTACGGATAACAGGGCACATTACCGAAGGTGCGTTTCACCCGCCGTATTCCTTGTATCTCGAATTTATTTTTTGAAAGGTGATATAAAAATGCTTAAAGAACAGAAACAGGATATTATATCCAATTACAAGCTCCATGAAAGCGATACAGGCTCGCCTGAGGTACAGATCGCGATCCTTACAACAAGAATCAACACTCTTAACGAACACCTCAAGGTGAACAAGAACGACCACCACTCAAGACGCGGTCTTCTTAAAATGGTCGGTCAGAGAAGAAACCTTCTCGGCTATCTCATGAAGAAGGATATCAACAGATACCGCGCTATCATCGATAAGCTCGGCATCAGAAAGTAATAAAAAAGCTCTCCCCTGCTTGCCATACAGCGGGGGAGATTTTTTGTTTTTCGGAAAAGAGGCTTTTGCCGCCTGCAATCCGCCGCAGCGTAAGTCTTTCCCGGCACAGGCAACTGTTTTTTGTATTAATTACAGCACAAAACTTTTTTAGCAATAAATTCCTGATTGTGATTTTTGACAAAATTCAACCTTGATACTTGTGCATATTATATAATATCAAAGCGCCGCGCTATCATTAATAAGGTGCATACACCTGCATAAAACGAACGGAAATGGGTTAAAAAATGAAATGCCTACGGTATGATATGCGGTAAATTGTATTTGACATCATATGGCACTGCCTCTGCAAATATATGGGTTCGGTTTTTGTTCACGGTAATTATTACAAAAAAATTAAATACACGATAAATATTTGAAAAAAATATTGATTTATTATTTTGTATGGTGTATAATACCCCTGTTAAATATAATTATTTATTAAGGAGAACAAAGAAATGGCACTCGTTACAACAAAGGACATGTTCAAAAAAGCTTATGACGGCGGATACGCTATCGGCGCTTTCAACATCAACAATATGGAGATAATCCAGGCTGTTACAGAAGCATGCGCAGAGGAAAAATCCCCCGTTATCCTTCAGGTTTCCTCCAGCGCGATGAAGTATGCAGGTAAGGAATACCTTATGGGTATGGTAAATGCCGCGATGGAAACAACAGGCATTGACCTGGCACTCCACCTTGACCACGGCGCAAGCTTTGAAGCATGTAAGGAATGTATAGATGCAGGCTTTTCATCCGTTATGATCGACGGCTCTCACGCATCTTTTGAAGAAAATATCGCTCTTACAAAGAAGGTCGTTGAATACGCACACGACAAGGGCGTTGTCGTTGAAGGTGAGCTTGGTAAGCTTGCGGGAATCGAAGATGAAGTAAACGTATCGGCTGAGGATGCTTCCTACACAAAGCCCTCCGAGGTTGAGGAATTCGTTTCAAGAACAGGCGTTGACAGCTTGGCGATCGCTATCGGCACAAGCCACGGCGCATTCAAGTTCACAGGCGAAGCAAAGCTCAGATTCGATATTCTTGAAGAGATCACAAAGATCATGCCCGGTTACCCGATCGTTCTTCACGGCGCATCAAGCATTGACGAGGAGCTTGTTGCAAAGATCAACGCTTGCGGCGGTTCTATGGGCGGCGCTAAGGGTATTCCCGAGGAAATGCTCCGCCGTGCTGCAGCTTCCGCTGTTTGTAAGATCAATATGGACTCCGACCTCCGTATCGCTATGACAGCAGGTATCCGCGAAGTATTCACAAATAAGCCCGAGGTGTTTGACCCCAGAAATTATCTCGGCAACGCCCGCAAGATAATCAAGGAAGTTGTACGCCATAAGCTCGTAAACGTACTCGGCTCAAACGGCAAGGCGTAATTAATGAAAGAAACAGTAAAATTCACAGTCAGCGTGCATGACGAGGATGCCTTCGGTAATATGAGGGCATCCGCCATGCTGCGGCGTATGCAGGAATGCGCCAATATACAGTATCGCAAAATGACAGCCCCAAACGGCAGAAAAACAGTCGATGATATGGCAGAAAAAAACAGAGGATTTATCGTCTGTAAGTTCAATATGAACGTATACCGTGCGTGCCATGCATATGATGAGTTGACGGTTGAAAGCTGGATATCTAAAGAAAAGGGCGTTGTCAGCGAAAGACTCTACAAGGTTTTTTGTAACGGTGAGCTTGTTTCTGAGGGTGCCGCAGCCTGGGCGGTAGTTGAAAACGGCATAAAAATACTCCGTGCCTCCGAATATGAAGATCTTTCGGCGCATGATGATGACATATGCACAGTGGAAATACCGAAGCATATTCATATTCCGTGCCCCGAAAAGCTTGAGCTTATGGGTGAAAAACAGATACTTTATTCAGATATAGACGTCAACTGTCATATGAACAACACAAATTACCCTGATATGCTCGCATCGTTCATCCCCGAAATGCGCTACGAAAGATTTACAGCCGACAAAGGCAGATATATTTCAAATCTCACTATCAATTATCTGGCGGAAGCACCGCTTGCAGACACATTAAAGATATATTCATACAAGGAAGAGGACGGAAGTATTTATTTCCGCACCGTAAGAGGCGACGGAAAGATCAACATAGAAGCACACGTAAGGCTCGCGCAGGCATAAGAGCGCATAAAATTGCCTCGGAGGCGGAGAAAGGAAAGATAAAAAAGTGAAAAACAAGTTTATAACAGTTGTCCTGATAATTGTTTTATTTATCCCGACGGTGATTGCGTTTTTATCGTACAATCCCCCGTTTGACAAACTTCCTGACAACAGTGCTATGATCGTTTCTGCTGCGGTCGAATCATCTACAGGCGAAAAAGCCGAAACAACAGACGAAGAGACGATAAAGGTGATATCAACGCTTCTTAAAGGAGAAAAGGTTGATGCCATACCGGACGAGGCTTTTAAGTTCAATTCCTTTAAAGCGGTACTCAAGGGCGAGGATATAAC
>JAZNEN010000319.1:0-3191 GCA_045588615.1 Eubacteriales bacterium | reverse complement strand
GGTGCTTTCGGGTATGAGCAACGAAGAACAGATAAATGACAATATCAGCTATATGAAGGATTTTGTACCGCTGACAGATGACGAAATGAAGCTCACACTGGAATGTGCGGAAATAATCAGGAAAGACATACCGATAAAATGCACAGCCTGCCGTTACTGCGTTGATGACTGCCCTATGAATATTGCAATTCCCGAGTACTTTGCAATATATAATGACAGCAAGCGTTTCGGCTTGCCGAAAATGGGGCACATGAAAGAAAGATACAGAAAAGTATCGGAAACAAACGGTAAAGCCTCTGTTTGTATAGAATGCGGTATGTGCGAGGAGCACTGCCCGCAAAAGCTTCCCATAAGAGAATTTTTGAAGAATGTTTCAGAAGTGTTTGACTAAGGAGGTCAACTATGAAAAATACAGTTTCTATCAGACAGTCAATGTCTTTTAAAAGAAAGACTTTATTAACTGCTGCAGCTATTTCCGCATCAGTCATTCTGCCGTGGCTTTTGCATGCCCTCGGCCATGTTTTACACATCGGAACAAATGTAGGCGAAATATTTTTACCGATGCACATTTTTGTAATGGCTGCAGGCTTTGTGCTTGGTCCCGGATACGGTGCTGTAACGGGTATTGCGGCACCTGTTCTGAGCTTTGTGCTGACAAGTATGCCGACTGCTGTTATGCTTCCGTTTATGGTTATTGAGCTTTGCGCATACGGATTTTTCTCCGGTATTTTAAGCAATATGCGGTTTAACTCTGCTTTGAAGGTAGGCGCAGTTCAGCTTCTCGGACGTGCTGTAAAGGCACTTGCAATACTCACAGCTATAGGATTTTTTGATTCGCCCTTACAGGCAAAAATTATCTATACAAGCATAATTATGGGACTTCCCGGTATTGCTTTACAGCTTATTGCAGTTCCGTTTATAGTAAGGAAAATCAATGAATAATAACGAAATTTCACAGGCAAGGGCACTTATACTGAAGGGATTTACCTTTGCCGGTGTTTGCGGTGAAAAAATAAAAACAAGCACGGAAAGAGGGGTAAAGCCTCTGCTGTCTTTGATCGATGCAAAAGAAAGCCTTCAAGGCTTTTACTGTGCCGATAAAGTTGTGGGCAAAGGTGCGGCACATTTATATGTGCTTTTAAAGCCTGAGTATCTGTATGCCGAGGTAATAAGCGCACCTGCGCTTGACTTGCTTGTTAAAAACAATGTAAGCATTGAATACGGTATTGTGTGCGATGAAATCAAAAACCGCAGTAAAACAGGCAGATGCCCGATAGAATCGGCAACACTTGACATTGATGACAGCGTCCGTGCGCTCGAAGCTATAAGAATTACACTTGAAAATTTGTCAAAACATATTACCTGATATTCACTCCTCTGCCAATCGGCAGGGGAGTGATATTATTTTACAAAAATTAAAGTACAAATGTTGACTTTTTCGAAAAGGTATTATATAATGGCTACATTAAAAATTACATATAAGGCAGGGTGAGCAAATGGGCGGTTTTTTTGGTGTAGTTTCGAAAGAGGACTGCGTTTTTGAGCTTTTTTACGGCACTGACTATCATTCGCATTTGGGTACACGCCGTGCAGGTATGGCTGCATACGATGCGCAGACGGGCTTTGACAGGGCGATACACAATATAGAAAATTCCCCTTTCAGAACAAAATTTGCGTCAGAATCTGTTTCGATGAAGGGTACTATGGGAATCGGATGTATTTCAGATTATGAGCCGCAGCCCATACTTGTGCGTTCGCACCACGGCACATATGCCATAACTACAGTCGGTAAGATCAACAACGCAAATGAAATAGTTGATGAGATAATTGCAGGCAAAACACATTTCTTTGAAATGAGAAGCGGGGATATCAACCCGACGGAGCTTGTAGCCGCGATCATAAATCAAAAGGATAATTTCATTGACGGAATAAAATATGCACAGGAAATAATTGACGGGTCTGTAAGTATGCTCATACTGACGCCGAAAGGCGTGTACGCCGCGCGTGATAAGCTCGGCAGAACGCCGATATCGATAGGTGAGCGTTCTGACGGTTACTGCGCAAGCTTTGAAAGCTTTGCATACCTCAATCTCGGATATAAGAATTTTAAAGAGCTTGGCCCGGGCGAGATAGTCGTAATGACTCCCGATGGGGTAAAAACTCTGGCAGAACCCGGGAAAGATATGAAAATATGCACATTTTTGTGGATATATTACGGTTATCCGTCATCGTCATACGAAGGCATCAGCGTTGAAAAGGTAAGATATAAATGCGGTGAGCTTTTATCAAAACGTGACGATGCAAAGCCTGATATCGTAGCCGGTATACCCGATTCGGGAATTGCCCATGCTATCGGATATGCGGGTGAATCGGGAATACCTTACGCCCGTCCGTTTATAAAGTATACACCTACATGGCCCCGTTCATTTATGCCTCCGAATCAGGTAAAGCGCAATCTTATTGCAAAGATGAAGCTTATTGCAATTCACGATCTTATAGATAAGAAAAAACTGCTTCTTATCGATGATTCTATCGTAAGAGGAACACAGCTCCGCGAAACGACAGAGTTTCTGTATGAAAGCGGTGCTGAAGAAGTACATATAAGACTTGGCTGTCCGCCTATACTTTTCAGTTGTAAGTATCTTAATTTCTCACGCTCAACATCTGAAATGGAGCTTATAACAAGACGTGTTATAAGAGAACTTGAGGGCGGTGAGCCATCGCGTGAAATACTTGAAGAATATGCCGATCCCGAATCGGAAAGATATGAAAAAATGATTGAGATCATCCGCCGTGAGCTTCACTTTACATCCTTACGCTACCACAGACTTGATGATATGATTGAAGCAACGGGACTTCCCGCAGAGAAGCTTTGCACATATTGCTGGAACGGAAAAGAATAAAAGAGAAGGGGGGGCTCATTTAAGGAAATATATGGTAAACTTTGTAGGGACGACCATTGTGTCAAGGGCAACATCATTTACAATTTGTGAAGACACATGGTTTACAACTTTCCGACCAATAATTTTGAAGCGAAAGCGAAGCTGTAGTGAAAAATTATTGCTCTAATCACCATGATTGCCGGGGATCATTTTGAATTAAATAGGCTCTCTTGAATGTAAAAACTCGTTTTTCAATATCAATTTGCCCTATGCGAAATTGTCTGAAATACAAATTTATCAAATGCGCAC
>JAZNEN010000318.1:0-21285 GCA_045588615.1 Eubacteriales bacterium | reverse complement strand
ATCGGCGTTTATAAGTACCGAGATTTTCCATTTCCTCAACAAATTCAAAGCCGAGGGGAGTCAGTCCGTTTACTGTTTCCTTGACATCAACACCCTTTTCGATGTCGATGCCGTTGGGAGTCGTAAGCGAATTTGTGTAGTTCCAGCAGAGGTTCATCATACGTACTCCGCGGTCATAAAAATGACGCAGATTCTCAATTTTACCCTCGCAGGCTTCGCCTTCCTCAATGGTGAGCAGGGCTGATAACAGCCCTGCTTTTTCGTTTTTTTCGATATCCTCAAATTTATAAACGGGAGCAATATATGCTTTGTTAAGCTCCAGCTGTTCATAAAAGAGGTCGATAAGCGCGTTTGTATATTTAAACGGCTCTTTTCTCGTTGCGAGGTTCACAAATGCGGCAAAGTTCTGCACGAGGCAGCCGCCTTTTTGCAGTTTTTTAATGTCGATGTGAAGCTCATTTTCATAAAGTGAATACGGCTGTCCTTTTTCCTTGCGGTAAAACATTTCCGCAACCGTATCACAGTGCATATCGATATATTTCATTACATCAAAGATCTGTAAAGTGTGGAAAGTGTTTTAGCGTCCGTGATTTCCTTATCTGCAATTACGATAAGACCGTCAACCGTTATTGTGATTACCTTGCCCTGTGCTGCCAGTGCATCGTTTACCGCAACATATGTTACACCGCAAACCTTGCCTGCATCAGTAAGGGAGTCAGCGGAAAGTCCGAGGGAGGACTCTGCGAATACTCTCGGCAGGTAAACTGTACCCTTTTCGCCGAGTGCCACTGCCTTTGTGGAGTCACTGCAGAGCATAACCTCTTTACCGCCTACGTATGCGTTGTATGAGCCTGCCTTGAGGACTGTCATACCGCTTTCAAGACAAGCGGGAGCAGCCTTTACAGTGCCGTTTGTTGTGTATCTGTAGTTAAATCTGCCGTTCGGAGCCGCGTCGCCGAGGTCAAGGAACTGAAGTATTTCCTTACCGTCAGCTACGGAGTTATCAGCCCACTTGAAGTCGAATGTGTCGCCAAGAGCTACAACGCTCTTTGCAACCTTGATAACGATAGTGTTGCCGACTACCTTGAATTCAGCCTCGCCTGCGGAGGAAACGCTCCACTCTGCGTTCTTTTCTGTTGTTGCGAACTTTTCAACGGAAGCCTTGTCGCCGTTCTGTGAACGGTTGATTATGTAATCATAACCGTACCAGCCTGTTTTTGCGTCACAGTCAACGTCGATGAAGAGGTTCATCCAGTTTGTTCCCTCTGCCGCTGTGATGTCATTTGCACATTCAGCGTAGAAGTAAACGTTATCAGCATCAGCGGAAACCTTTGAAACAACAAAGTCGTTTCTGCCTGTCTTGTTTACATACTGAGTATTGCCAACGTAGGGAGCCGCATCACGGTGTGTGATATCGCCCTGATAGTCACGGAATTCGGGACCTACTGCGTACCACTGTGTGCTGTCGCCCGCAAGATCGATAGTCTTCTGACCGAATGCGGAAGGAATACCTCTTGTACCCTTGTAATTTCTTACGTTGAGAGCCGTCTGGTAATAGTAGTTATCCTTGTAAAGTCCGTTAACGGGTTCAATATCACGGGAGAATTCGGGGTTGAATGCGTCAACATAGTAGTTCTTCTTCAGCGGGTCTGATGAATCTACCTGATATGTATTGGCAACTGTCATGCCGTCATGGTTTGTAAGAGCATTGGATTCCCATCTGCCTGCCCACCATTCGTTCCAGCCGACGATCATAACAACACCGGGGTTCTGTTCGATCGCATTGTTAAAGTGTTCCTGATATGCAAGACCCTTACCGGATGTACCGTCGTTAACGAGTGAGAATGAATAATCAGTTGATTCGGGCTGTTTGCCGTTTGAGAAGCTTCTGCCCGCTGTTGCGCCGCAAGTGCCGTTTGCCCAGAAGCCGGACATTACGACCATCTGCTCAAGCTCACCTTCAGGTGAAAGACCGGGCTTCTGGAATACGTCGCCCCAAGGCCAGCAGCCGTTACCGCGTGTTTCTGAGTACCAGCTCTGTTTTGAGTCTGCCCAGCTTCTGCGGAATGTGAAGAATTTGCTCATTTCCTGAGACTGGATAACATTTTCCTGTGCAAGGATCAACGGCTTGCCGTCGTGCAGATACCAAAGATCCTTATATCTGTCAACGGAGTAAAGAAGCGTCCAAAGCTGGGGAACTGTAAGAGATGCGTTTGCCGCACCTACAAAATCATCGCCGCAGTGGAATACGATCTGGGGTGTGTTGTAGCCTTCTTCACGCATCTTGACCATTGTGTTGAGAAGGAGAAGGAGCGAATCTTCATAAACGATACCGTTTGTAAAGTCGAAGAACAAAAAGTCAACTCCTGCATCATTAAGCATGTATATGTGCTTTCTCATTACCCATTCATCATTGGAATGGTAGTAACCGAAGTAAGGCTCGCCCCAGAAGTGTCCAAAGCCCTGTGAGCCCTGCTTCATGACATTTTCAAGACCTGCCACACCGCCTTCATAGTATGCCTTGCTGTGGTCATAAAGCGTGCGGTTTGAGCCCTGATGCCAGAGGAAGTAGAAGATACCGACATCGTTGCCGTTTACAGCCTTGTCGGATGTAGAAATTATTCTGCCTTCGTCATCTGTCGCTACCCAGGTGTCAGCAAAAACATCCTTCGTAAAGAGGTAGTCGGGGGCTGCTGTGCCCTTTGTTACAACAGAAGAACCGGTTATTGTGAAGTTCTTTACATATACCTTCTGCTGCTTCGGTTTCTCATCGGGATAGTGGCACCAGAATGATGCCTGACCGCTTTTCGGAACCTCGCAGTTGTTTGTAAATGCGGGTGTTGTCGAATTGCCCTCGTAGAATTCTACAGTGGCGTTGCTTTCATCACCCTTGATGACAACACGTGCGGCAAGTATTTCTTTATTGCTGTCATCGAAAACGTAGAAGCATATTTCGTTCTTAACAGGATCGTCAACTACACGGAAGCGGCGAAGCTCACCGAAGTCAACGGGTGACGGTATATACTGGTTACCGGGAGCATTCGGCCATGTGCCTACGCGCAGACCGATGTGATCCTGAGTAATAACAAACCATACACCCTCATTTACAGTAGGGTCATAGCCTGTGTTACGCAGACCGAAGTAAAGAGCATCCCAACCTGTGCCGGGCATCTGGCACTGTATCTGACCTTCGTATGTGGATGTTGATGTTTCGCCGAATGATTTTATAATTCTGAGCTGTGAAACACACTCCGTGAGAAACTGTGCTGAGGAGCTGTTACCTCTGCCCATTTTTACGTTCATGGGCTGTGAAAATACGCCTGCGGCAACACTGTCAAGATTGAGTGTGTACGATTCGCTTACAGTTTCGGATGTTTCCGCATACTGTGTCTGTGTGAGCTTAAGCTCGCCCAAATTGGGATCGTTTGTCACACCGCTTGGTGACGTTGTGGGTGTACCGGAATCGGCAGTTGTGTCATTGTCACCTTTGTTACAGCCGGCACTGAATATCATCAGTGAGGCAAGAACAACGGACAATGATCTGCACAAAAATTTTTTCATATCATCTGTCCTTTCAGATTTAAAATTTCTATTACATCAACGCTCTGTAAAGAACGTCAAGTACGCTTGGATCGGTTATTTCTTTGTCAGATATAACGATAAGGCCGTTGTCGGAGACGGTTATCACCTTACCGGCAGCAGTTACTGCATCGTTTATCATAACGTATTTAACGCCGTAATGCTCGCCTGCTTCTGTCAGCTTGTCGGACGCAAGTCCCAGCTTTTCTGCCGCAAACGTCTCGGGCAAATATATCTTGCCTGCTTCGCCTATGGCTGTTGCCTTTGTGCTTGCGGTGTTTATCATTACCTGCTCACCGCCGACATAGGCGTTGTAGGAGTTAGCCTTGAGCACCGTCATACCGTTTTCAAGACAAGCGGGAACGGGTGCTGTTTTGCCGTTATCTGTATATCTGTAGTTGAATCTGCCGTTCGGAGCAGCGTCGCCAAGGTCAAGGAACTGCATTATTTCAACACCGTCTGTAATGGAGTTGTCAGCCCACTTGAAATCAAACGTGCCGCCGACGGGCACAATGCTCTTGGGGACTTTGATAACAAGTGTTTTGCCTTCGAGCTTGTATTCTGCCTCGCCTGCGGAGGAAAGACTCCACGGTGCGTTCTTTTCTGTTGTGGCGAATTTTTCAACGGAAGCCTTACCGCCGTTTTGCGAACGGTTGATTATGTAGTCATAACCGTACCAGCCCGTGCCACCATCGCAGTCGGAGTCAATAAACAGGTTCATCCAGTTTGTTCCCTCTGCCGCTGTGATGTCAGAGGCACACTCAGCATAGAAATATACATTGTCAGCATCAGCGGAAACCTTTGAAACAACAAAGTCATTTCTGCCTGTTTCATTCTTGTACCAGGAATCAACTACCGATCCGTCAATATCACGGTGTAATGTGTCGCCCTGATAGTCACGGTATTCAGGACCTACGGAATACCACTGGGATGCGCCTGCACTCAAGTCGATCGCCTTCTGACCGAATGCGGCGGGGATCGCTCTTGTTCCTGTGAACTGTCTTACGTTTGTAACTGTCTGATAGTAATAGTTATCCTTGAAGAGTCCCTTTACAGGCTCGATATCACGTGAATATTCGGGACTGAACAGGTCAATATAGCTGTATTTTTTAACAGGGTCCTTTGAATCTACCTTATACGTGCCAGCGATAAGCTGACCGTCGTTTTTAAGCTGATCTGTGGAATGTCTTCCCGCGCCCCATTCGTTCCAGCCGATAAGCATAAGAACCGTGGGGTCTGTCTTGTGTGCATTGTCAAACTGTTCTTGATAAGCAAGGCCCTTGCCGGATGTTCCGTTTGTCGTAAGCTCAAAGGAAAATTCGGAGTTTTTCGGCTGTCTGCCGTCAGAATAGCTTCTGCCGGGCTCGCTGTTTGACCAGTAACCGGACATTACGACCATCTGCTCAAGCTCGCCTGTTGTTGAGTATCCCGGCTTCTGCGGTGCGTAATCCGCCCACGGCCAGCAGCCCTTACCGTTTGTATCCGTGTACCACTCGCCGTTTGTGTGTGCCCAGCTGTCACGGAAGGTAAATTTCGCCTTGAGATCAGCGGGCATCTTTGCAACCGTTGCATCGTCGGCAAATACGAGAGGCTTGCCCTCCCACATAAACCAAAGATCTTTATATCTGTCCTTTGAGTACACGTTTGAATATATTTCGGGAAGTGTCTTCTGAACATTGTCCTGCAGTGTTCCGCAGTGGAATACCACCTTGGGAACATTACAGCCCTCTTCTCTCATTTCGGTGAATACGTCAAGCACCTTTTCGTATGCTTTTTTAAGGGACATACCGTTTGTGATATCGAAGAAAATGAAATCGATACCCGCATCGTTCAGCATATGTACATGCTTTCTTATTACCCATTCATCCGTGGATTCATAGTAACCGAAATAAGGCTCAGCCCAGTAGTGTGCATCATTGTTGGCAATTATGCCCTCAAGACGCTTTACACCGCCCGCACCGTTATCGTTTCCGTAATAAATCTCGGAATGGTTTACGTATTTACCGCTTCCCGATGAGTTTATGAAATAGAACATACCGATCTGCTTGTATTTGACAGCTTCGTCTGTGTACTGTACAGCCGTTCTTCCTTCGTCATCGGTTGCTACCCATGTATCGGAGAAAACGTCTGTGATGAAAAGCGGATCAGCAAATGTACTTCCAAGATATTCCTTCGTTGAACCTGAGAAGGTAAGGTCTTCAAAAATAACGGGATGCTCTGCATAATGAGAGAAAAATCCGATGTATCCCGTTGCCGGAGGTGCCTCGGAAAGCTTGTTTGCAAGCGCGGGCATCTCAGTGTCGGAGGGCAGATATGCCCTTAATTTATCGTCGCTTATCACAATGCGGAATATTTCAGTCTTTTCTCCTGCATCGTTGTCAGCGTAAAGCGTGATGATATTTTCCTTATGGTCATCCTCTATGTACAGCGTGCGCTTTGTTGAAAAGTCAATGGGGCTTTCCACAAATTGTGCACCGCTCGTCTGCCAGTCTCCGATACGCAAGCCGAGCTGATTTCCTCTTATTGCAAGCCATACGCCGGCAGTACCCGTAGGACCGCGTCCCGGGTCACTGAGTCGCAGACCGATGAACAGCGATGCGTGAGGAGCCTTATAATCGGGTGTCTTTGTCTGTAATTTCGTTTTTACAACGGTTTTTTCATCTTCCGTGAAAAGCTTGCTCATCTGAAGCAATGCAAGCTTATTTGCCGCAAGAGTAATACCGCTTCCTCTTCTTTCGGGACTTCCCTCGGATTGAAGAAATGTTCCGTCCGCAAGAGTATCCATGTTAAGTTCATACGAAACAGTCTTTATCTCGTACTTCTCACCTGCGTCGGTGCGATTAAGACTGATCGCCTCACCTGCCGAAACAACGGGTGATTCCGATGTTGTATCATCGGATCCGTTGCCGCATCCGACAGAGTAGCAAGCCATAAGCGCTGCCGTGGTCAATGACACTGAACGCAAAAACAATTTTCTGTTTTTTTTCATTGAATTTTCCTCTTTGTAATTCAGAATTGCACTGTTAAAACGGAAATGCAAAGTGCGGTTACGTTATTATATAATAAAAGGCACAAAATGTGAAGAGCTTTCACATTTATTTTTGTAAATTTTTTATTATTGACCGACTTTTACGTACAATTTTGAATACATTATGCACAACACATAATAAGCAAAATGACCTCCGCCGCTTCAAAATCGATTTTGTTCATTCAATTCAACGCACCGCCGTATGCAAATATAACTGCGGAAGTCCCCTGCGGAAGGCTGTTTATGCACCGCCTTATGCACCGAAAAAGCGTACAGGCGGCTCATTTTCCGAATGAGCCGCCTGTATATTTCTTTTACTGTTTATTTTTTGCCGCCGTTGTAGAGGGTGTAGTACGTTCCGCCCTGCTCGATAAGGTCATCGTGCGTGCCGCGCTCGATTATTCTGCCCTTGTCAAGCACCATGATAACGTCGGAATTTTGTACCGTTGAAAGTCTGTGCGCGATAACGAACACCGTTCTGCCCTTCATAAGACTGTCCATGCCTGCGGCAACTATTGCTTCAGTTCTTGTATCGATACTTGAAGTAGCCTCGTCAAGTATCAGAACGGGCGGGTCGGCAACAGCCGCACGCGCTATGGCAATAAGCTGTCTTTGTCCCTGTGAAAGGCTTGCGCCGTCTGCTGTCAGCATCGTGTTGTAGCCCTGCGGTAAGTGGCTGATGAAGTAATCTGCATTGACGAGCTTTGCCGCTGCCACTATCTCTTCATCCGTTGCGTCAAGTCTTCCGTAACGGATATTATCAGCAACTGTTCCCGTGAAAAGGTGCGTTTCCTGAAGCACTACACCGAGTGAACGGCGAAGGTCAGCCTTCTTTATCTTGTTGATATTGATGCCGTCATATCTTATCTTACCGTCCTGAATGTCGTAAAATCTGTTGATAAGGTTGGTTATCGTTGTTTTACCCGCGCCCGTTGCACCGACAAATGCGACCTTCTGACCGGGACGTGCGTAAAGCTTGATATCGTGAAGCACCATTTTTTCATCCGTGTAACCGAAGTCGACACCGTCAAATACTACATCGCCCTCAAGAGGTGTATATGTTACCGTACCGTCAGCCTGATGGGGATGGCGCCAAGCCCATTTGCCCGTGCGCTCATTCGTTTCAACGATCTTTCCGTTTTCTTCCTTACAGTTGACGAGTGTTACATAGCCCTCGTCGCGCTCAACAGGCTCATCAAGAATAGCGAAAATTCTTTCCGCGCCCGCCATAGCCATAATTATGGAGTTTATCTGCTGTGATATCTGTGTTATCGGCATATTGAATGTTCTTGTGAACTGCAAAAACGGAACGAGTGAGGATACATTGAATCCGCCAAAGCCGTTTATTGCCATAACACCGCCGATGATGGCGACGAGTACGTAATTGAGATATCCGAGATTGCCCATAATAGGCATTACGATATTCGCAAAGCCGTTTGCGTTTTTCGTTGTAACATACAATTCATCGTTGAGACGCTTGAATGTTTCAATTGCATCGTCCTCATAATTGAACACCTTTACGACCTTCTGACCGTCAGCCATTTCCTCAATGTAGCCGTTGACGGCGCCGAGGTTTTTCTGTGTTGCACGGAAGAACATTGCACTCTTTCCGCCGAGTATTCGCGTTATAACAACAGCACCGAGCACTACAAAAAGCGCGATGAGTGTAAGAAGCGGGGAAAGAATGACCATCGAAATGACAGACGATATGACAGTTGCCACGGACGATATCATATTCGGAATGCTCTGGCTTATAAGCTGGCGGAGAGTATCCGTATCGTTTGTATAAACGCTCATTATATCGCCGTGGGAAGTTTTGTCAAAATATCTTATGGGGAGTCTCTGCATATGCTCAAACATTCTGTCGCGTATCTTTTTGAGCGTACCCTGACAGATATTTACCATCAGTCTGTTTGAACCGAACACCGACAAAACGCCTATAGCATATGCGACGGCTACCTTTGCAAGCTCCTTTGCAAGGTCTGCATATGACGGTGCCGTTTCGGGATTTTCGAGCATAGGCTCAATAAAATCGGCAATAAGAGTCTTAAAGAACATCGTGCCGTATGCCGTAGTCACCGCACTTGCGATAAGACAGAGAAACACGATGAAGCACAAAAAGGGATAATCCTCAATGACAAAGCGCAAAACACGCTTTAATGTCGAAAATGGGTTTGATACTTTCGGAGGCATACCGTTTTTCATCTTATTCATCAAAATCAGCCCCCTTTATCTGAGATTCGTAAACTTCGCGGTAAATTGCGTTGTTTTCAAGCAATTCCTCGTGTGTGCCCACACCGTTTATCTTGCCCTCGTCAAGCACGATTATCATATCAGCACCGGCGACCGAGGAGATGCGCTGTGCGATAATAATTTTTGTAACGTCGGGAATGTATTTTGCAAACGCTTCGCGGATCTTTGCATCCGTCGCTGTGTCAACGGCACTCGTTGAGTCGTCAAGTATAAGCACACGGGGCTTTTTCAAAAGCGCACGCGCGATACAAAGTCTTTGCTTCTGACCGCCCGACACGTTTGTGCCGCCTCGGTCTATAAGCGTATCGTAGCCGTCGGGGAAGGACATAATAAAATCGTGTGCCTGAGATGACTTACAAGCCTCTATCATCTCTTCATCCGTTGCGTCTCTGTTGCCCCAGCGGAGGTTATCCTTGATGGTTCCGGAGAAAAGAACGTTTTTCTGAAGCACCATGGATACAGCGTCGCGCAGTGACTTTATGCTGTAGTCGCGAACGTCAACACCGCCGACCGTTATCTTACCGGAGGTAACGTCGTAAAGTCTCGGTATCAGCTGTACAAGCGTTGTTTTACCGCTTCCGGTACCGCCTATAACACCTACAACGGAGCCTGACGGAATGTTGAGATTTATATGCTCAAGGTTGAGGTTTTCTTCGTTTTTTGAATATGAAAAACAAACGTCGTCAAAAACGATCTGTCCGTTTTTAACATCCGTTACGGGATCCTGCGGATCTGTTATGTCAAGCTCCTCGTCAAGGACTTCTATAATACGCTCGGCAGATGCCTTTGATATGGTCATCATAACGAATACCATTGATATCATCATAAGGTTCATAAGAATATTGACCGTGTACGAAAGGAAGCTTGTAAGGTTACCTGTCGTCATTTCAGCACCGCCGGAGCCGACGATGATGTGCGCACCGATCCAGCAAATGAGTATCATACAGATATTCATTGTCAGATTCATAAACGGACCGTTCA
The DNA here is from genome assembly GCA_045588615.1 of Eubacteriales bacterium. Lineage (GTDB taxonomy): Bacteria > Bacillota > Clostridia > Oscillospirales > CAG-272 > RGIG7213. The sequence continues at coordinate 11,444 of JAZNEN010000318.1, read as the reverse complement.
TAACAACGACCTTTTCAGCCCTTACAAATCCTTGGTAAATGAGGTCTGATGCCTTGTGGAATTTCTTTGTTTCGTGATCTTCTCTTACAAATGATTTTACCACACGCACACCCGTGAGGTTTTCCTGTACACTTTCGTTCAGCTTGTCGTACTGTTTGAAAACATGGTTGAACCGCGGGAAAGCATTTTTGGCAATAACGATAAGCACCGTTCCCAAAAAGAGTATTGCGCCGATATACATCAGCGAAAGCTGACGGTTTATACGGAATGCCATTATAAGCGCCATTACAAGCATCAAGGGTGCACGCACGCATATTCTTATGAGCATCTGAAATGCCATCTGTACATTTGTAACATCTGTTGTCATTCTCGTGACAAGACCCGATGTTGCGAATTTATCCGTGTTTGCAAAGGAAAAATTCTGCACCTTTGAGAAAATGGCAAAGCGCAGGTTTTTCGCAAAGCCCGCCGCAGCCTTTGAAGATGTGAGGGCGCCTGCGGCACCGAACAAAAGTGAAAACAGAGCCATCACTATCATCAGGATACCTGTTATTACAATGTGGCGTATGTCGCTTTTTTCAACGCCGTTGTCGATTATCGATGCCATAAGGTACGGAATAAGTATCTCAAGGGCTACTTCACCGATTATAAGAAGCGGTGTGATTATTGTTGATTTCTTGAATTCCCCGATATATCGGGCGAGCTTTTTTATCATATCTTATCCTTCTTTCCTTTCTTCTTCAAGCTCCGTAATACACTTTTCAAGCTTGCCGAGGATAACGGACAGCTTTTGTCTTTCCTCCGGTGTTATTACCGTTGCCAGCTTTTCGTCTGTTTTTCTGAGTATACTGTACACCATATTCCATGCATTGGATCCCGCTTCTGTCAGCCGTATCTGCTTAAGCCTTGCATCGCTTCTGTCAGATGTGCGCGTGATAAAGCCGTTTTTCTCCATCAGCTGTAAAACACTTGTGACTGAGGAACGGCGGATATCAAATTCCTTTTCGATGTCTCTTTGAAAAACCGGAGAGTCATCTCTGTTCTTCAGAAATCTGATTATCATTGCCTGCATATGCGTTATGCCGTACTTCGATGTTTCGTTATCTATGTATCTTCTTATGCGGTTCGTTACATTACCCAGCTCTTTTCCTATATGCCGGTTATGCAAAAAAATGCCCCCCTTTATTCTTGTTAGACTTCCGACTATTATACCGTATAATTAAAACCGATTCAATGTATATAGGATGCGTTATTTGTGAATTAAAGGAAAGTATTTATTAATTATCTTTAAACATTGGAAAAATATGGCGGATAAGGTGACAGATTAAACGGGTTTCAAACGGGCGGATATGGAATCCGCCCCTACAGGCACCACCCGAATATACAAGACCGTAGCATGAAACGAGCGTAAATGGGTTTGAGGCGGGACGTTGTGGGCGCCGGCCCCTACAGGTATTACCCGAATATACAGACCGTAGGGGCGTGCATCGCACGTCCGCATTAAACAGCCTTCCGTAGGGGTCGGCGCCCACGACGACCCGTCGATGAGGTGTCAGATTAAACGGGTTTCAAACGGGCGGATATGGAATCCGCCCCTACAGGCACCACCACGAATTAAATGAACACAAACGGGATGATATGTCATTTTATCATATTCTCCGTCAAATATTGACATTTCCTGAAATTTGATATATTATATTGTAGTAAATATATTTTTGGAGTAAAAAATGGCAAAGAAAACGAGAAAAACCCCTTGGGGGCTATTGAAATCATATCTTACAAGGCTTTTTATTGACGGACTTTCGGGTATGGCGCTCGGGCTTTTTTCCACACTTATCGTCGGCACTATATTAAAACAGCTCGGTGTATACATCCCCGGACAGTTCGGCGTGATGCTTGTCAATGTCGGCGCCGTGGCGCAGGTTGCAACGGGTGCCGGCATCGGATGCGGCGTGGCGGTAAAGCTTAATGCAAAACCGCTTGTCATATTTTCCGCCGCCGCATGCGGATTTATCGGTGCATTTGCATCTAAAATACCCGAAATGCAGACGGTGTCGCTGTCGGGTGCGGGAGATCCGCTTAACGCATTTATTGCCGCATACGTATGTATCGAGCTTGGCGGACTTATCGCGGGACGAACAAAAATCGATATTATTTTAACACCTCTTATTGCCGTTGTGTCCGGCGGTGCCGTCGGCCTTTTAACGGGTGCACCGATAGCGGAATTTAACGGCTGGCTGGGAGGCTTGGTCGAATACGGAGCTGCGGCACAGCCGTTTCTGACGGGACTTATTGTTTCGGTGCTTATGGGTATGTTTTTGACACTTCCGATAAGCTCCGCGGCAATAGGCGTTATTCTCGGTCTTTCGGGCATTGCCGCCGGTGCGGCAACGGTTGGCTGCTGTGCGAATATGATAGGTTTTGCAGTGATAAGCTACCGCGAAAACAAGCTCGGAGGATTTTTGGCACAGGGAGTCGGTACAAGTATGCTCCAGATGCCGAATATCGTCAAGCATCCGAGAATATGGATACCGCCGATAGTTGCAAGCGCAGTACTCGGTCCCTTATCCACAATGGTATTCAAAATGACGAATACACCCGCAGGCTCCGGTATGGGTACGGCGGGACTTGTAGGGCCTATTCTTTCCTTTACGGATATGACATCGGCAGGGGAGGACACAACAACGGTGCTCATCAAAATTGCGCTTATCTACTTCATTCTGCCCGCACTCATAAGTCTGTGCATATCTGAGGGAATGAGAAAAGCAGGCTGGATAAATCAGGGCGATATGAAGCTGGATGTGTGATAGGAATACAGCGTATATTCAATATAACTGCCGCCCGCTGTAATGTATGCAGCGCGCTGCCTTTAATGAAGAATACATTTGAATTTTATAAGGTTGGCTCTCAGTAGGTAAAGTTACCGAAAATGAGCCAACCTTTTTATACCTGATCGGTAAAAAAATCGTTAGACATAAAAAACGATAAACCCTGCTTTTTGTGTTCTTACCGCCGTTTTACTGTCCCGTGCTCCGATTTTCCGAAAAAAACTTATAAAATTTCCCCTGTGCATTTCGACAGTTTAAATAAGTTCTTTGCTGTATTATATCTACAAACGAAGGAAGCTGTAAACGAAAGGAAATAAAAAATGAAGGAAGAAAAAGAAATCGGGAAGAAAGAGAGAATATTTGAAAAACACACGGAAAAAGCAGAGGCGAAAGAGCTTTTCACGGCGGTTTTCTACTGCGCCGTATCGTATTTGTTCGGCTGTGCGGAGATGATGTTCGGTACGTATCCTTTGGGGATAGCATTTATGTGTACGGTCAGACGCCACGTTTTATTCGCCGTTATCGGTGCTTTTTTATCAGCACTTGTGTGCGGGGCTCCGATATCGGTCGGTGTTTGCGGATGTGCCGCTGCCGCAGTCTTCCGCTATGGGCTTAAATACGCGCTTTCAAACGGTAAGAATAGCAGTATTATGACGCTGGAAGACAGCCTTTTGAGCCGTATCTGCTCCGCCGCATCGGGACTTTTCGCCATGTCGTGCCTGCGTATAATCGAGGGCGGTTTTACGTATTATGACCTGTTTGCGGGTATTTTCAACGTCCTGTTCGGAATTTTTATGGTATACGTTTACTCACTTGCGTGCGATGAAGAAAACAGATATACGCAAAAATACGAGGCGGGCATAGGCGCTGTATTTTTTTCATCCGTGTCAGCGCTTTGCACAGTAGAGCTTTTCGGCTTGTCCTGCGGTGCTTTGGCGTCATTTATACTGCCCGTTTATTCAGCACGCAAGGGCGGCGCGCTTCGGGGAACGGTCGTGGGCTTTTTGTGCGGCGCGGCGCTTGATATAACTGTCTGCCCAATGTTCGGTATTGCGGGCTTTGTATGCGGTGTGCTGTCGGGCATTTCCGTTACATACGGTGTTACGGCAGGTATAATATCATCGCTTATGTGCGGATTTTATATAGACGGCGCAAATACGGTCATAACGTATTTACCCGAAGCTGTTACATCCTTATTGCTTTATATACCGTTTGAAAAAATGAAGCTTTTGCCATCCTTGAGGCTGTTCCGCGATGATGTCACCTATACATATGCCGTGTCGTCAAGCGATGTTGCAAAGGAGCTGAAAAGCACATCGTACAAAAACGGACTTTCCTCACTTTCAAAGGCACTTAATGACATATCAGAGGTGATGTGCGCTCTTTCCGAAAAGGAAAAACGTCCCGCCGTTCACGAGATATGCGAGCTTTGTGAAAAGGAATTTACCGTTTTCTGCAAAAAATGCTCAATGAAAAAGCTGTGCTTCAAAGACGGGATAAGAGGATCACGCCATATCCGCAATACTGCTGCATTAATATACGAAAAAGGGGCGCTTACAACGCAGGACTTGCCCGAAAAAATAAAAACCAATTGCTATTTTGCGGATAAAATAACAGTTTCGCTCAATATAAAGTTAGCTGAATATACGGCTGAACGGTTGAAAAACAACAAGACTGAGGTAATGGCGGAGGATTACAGGGCTCTGTCGGAGCTTATCGGGCAAACGGTGCGGAAAAATGAGGAGGAAAATGAGATCAACACGGAGCTTACAGAGAATCTCCGCCGTAAGATGCTGTATAAGGATCTGTTTTCAAACAACGTGTCCGTGTACGGACGTGACACGCTTACCGTAATTGCCTGCGGTGTTGACACGGGAAAAATAAAAAAGCTGTCGGAGGAAATACGAAAAAATTTCAGTAAAATTCTCGGTGTACAGCTTGCTTTTCCTGCGTATACGCTGTGCGGAGATTATATCTGCGCTGTGTTTAAGCGTGCTGTGAAATTTTCTTCTGAATTTGCCGAATTGCAGTGTGTCAAGGACGGTGAGACGATAAACGGCGACAGCGTTTTTTCATTCACTGAAAAAGGAAAGCTTTACGTTTGCATCTGTGACGGAATGGGAAGCGGAAAATGCGCGGCGCTGACATCGAAAACAGCCTCTCTTTTTCTTCAGAAGATGATACGCGGCGGCTGTAATACAGACGGAGCATTGAAGATGCTTAATCATTTTATAAGAAGCAAAACGGGCGAGTGCTTTACAACGGTCGATCTTATGACACTTGATTTAATGACGGGAAAAGCATCGTTTACAAAAAGCGGCGCACCGCCGTCATATATTATACGTGACGGCAGGATATTCAGGATAGCCTCACACACGCCGCCGGTCGGTATTATGGCTCAGCTGTGTGCCGAAAGAATAGATTTTGCTTTTCAAAACGGAGACATTGCCGTCATGGCTTCCGACGGTGTCGGAAGCACCGAGGAGCACCTCGTCTGGCTTTACAATATCCTCACATACGAAAGCGATGTTGACCCCGACAAGCTTTGCGAAAAAATAATGTCACGCTCAAAGGAAGAAACAAAATCATCCGATGATACTACCGTCTGCGCCGTAAAAATATCATTGATTGCGTAATACAAAATATAGGGGGTGGCTCATTTATGGAAATAACTTCCAAAATAAGTCGCCCCGTGTACTTTTTGAATATTTATTCTGTAGCTGTAGGGGAGTGCATTGCACTCCCGCTTTTAGTATATTTATACATTTTGAAGCGGACGACCGATGGTCGCCTCTATAAATGTAATATATATTTTACTTAAATGAGCCAACCCCTTCATTTTTACTTTATTTCTGTGAAATAGTCGTCAACGAGGTCGGACGGGGGAGAGTAGAGGACCGTGCCGTCCCCTGTATCGTCGCGCACGCAAAGGTAAAGCGTGCCGTTTTCAAGATAATATTTATCTTTGAAATAGCGGAGCCCCGATACTGCGGGGATCGGATCGTATACAGTGCCCTCATACTGAGGGAATACGACCTCCCAGAGTGTGGGTGTATCCTTCGGAAGCCATGAGGACAAAGCGGTGTGTGCCTGTATACATTTATACACCAAGCCGTTATGCAAAACTGCACAGCCCGTGTCATATTTTGTTCCCTCTCGCCAATCGGGAAGAGAGGATTTTACGGCATTGAGCTCACGCCCGTCAAGAATATCAGCCGCCCTTTCGGTACCTGAAACACACAGCTTTTCAAGCGCCTTCATTCTGCTGTTGTGTGCAAAAACAGCACGTTTCAAACGCATCATCATACCTCACCTCCTTCTGCCATTGCAACGAGTGCTGAGGCAAGGTCATTTATCTGCGACTGCAGGTGATCTATAAGCGAATTTATATCAGCGTTATATCTGATAACAAACGGTATACGTCGTATATTTACCGTTACATCAGAGCTTTCAAACCTCGCTTTTTCTATATCTACGTCTTCCGAAAAAGGCTCTGCATACTCATAGTACACCTTAAGGGGTGTTCCGTTTTCGTAAAGCGATGATACAAAATTATAGAATAAAAGCTCCGCTTCTTCATCCGTTTGTGATTTCTGTCCGAAGCCGAAATAACGGCTTTCGCCGTCGTAGGCGTATCCGTGCGCACAGTCGGCGGAATCGGCGGTGTTGAAATAACACGAAAATGTCTTTTTCGGTGCCTTACCGCGCGGATACATATCACCGCTGTCGGTAAAAACATTTGCCCCCGATGTACTTTCTACCCTTGTGACTGTATAATTTTTATCCGCGTACGTTTCTGTGACCGTGTCGAAAATTTTTATATTTCCGTTTACAATGTGAAATTCACCTACGCCGACATTGTGTATGAACTTGCTGTTTTTGATGTCAAGTACGTCGGATATACCGTCGGGTATAATATTGGGGCAGTAAGTGTTTGACCCAGTCAAAGCGCGCCCGCCGAGCATTACCGCCGGTAAAAACGTAAATCTGACAGAGGAGGGCGCTTCAGGACTCTTTCCGCCTGACGGGACAGTTTCACTGTACTTGCCCGTGACATAAAATTCAAGCGGTTCGTCACCCGGAATGCAGTGTTTTATTTGAATGGATGACTCCTTATCCGTGCCGACCGATGTAATGACATAGGCGTTTGAGTAGCTGTCGGCATGCTCCTTCAGCTCATCATAAAGCTCACATCTTTCTTCCTCAGCCCTTTGCCTTTCTTCTTCTGAATCCATAACCGTTTCAAGCGAGGAATTTATATTTCCCAAAGTGCTTTTTACATCGTCATAGCATGAGATAAGCTGGCTGTAAACATCCTCTGCCGGTTCCTTGGGAGTGCCTGAGCCCGTCAGAATACTTACACGGCATTTTATTTTTGCAGGTGCTGTTGTATGAAGATCGCCTGCATACACACCGATGCTTATTGAAGGCGGAGAAATTATCTGCATCGGGATATTGACCGTATTATCCTCCGGCAAAATGACATCTGTGTAATTTTTTCCGTTTACAAATCTGACTGTTTTTGTAAGTTTTGCCCATTCTTCGTCAAATGTAAAACGGACAGAGTAATCGGAGTTGTCTGAAATAACGGCATCTTCGCCGTTAATTAAAGTGAGAATTTTATTCTCAACTGTAAAATCAAATTGCATATGTTCCCTTTCTTCGACTTTTTCGAATACAAAGCCGATAATTCGGACGAAAAGGAGAACATTTGTTCTATTTTGATTATAACATAAAACCGAGGTTTTGTCAATATCTTTTTGATAAACCCCCGGTTTTATTATATAATAAAAATTATACGCTGAGCAGATGGTTGCAAAGAGGCTTTTGCCGTCTGAGATCCCGCCGTAAAGACAGGCTTTTTCAAATAACGGTGATGTCTTTCTGACAGAAGAAGGCTTACACCCTTCTCCACGTAGAGGGTGAAAACAAGACGAGAATGGGAAAGATCTCAAGCCTGCCCGCAAGCATATCCCATATCAGTACAAGCTTTGAGACGTCGGAAAATCCGCCGTAGTTTGACATAGGACCCACCGCATCAAAGCCCGGACCGATGTTATTAAAGCAAGCTGCCACTGCTGAAATATTTGTCTCAACGGAAAAACCGTCGATCGACACCAAAAAGAAGCTGATGATTATCAGAATAACATATGCACACAAATAGCCGAGCGTGCTTTTTATTATTTTTTCATCCGTCGGCTCACCGTTCAGACGAATGAGCTGTATTTTCTGCGGATGAAGCGTTTGTCTGATGCTTCTGACAAATGTTTTGATATACAAAATCACACGTGAGCACTTGATTCCGCCGCCCGTGCTTCCGGCACAAGCTCCGATGATCATAAGGCAAAGAAGCACAGCCTTCGAAAACGGCGGCCACAAATTGAAATCGACTGTGGCAAAGCCGGTGGTGGTAATTATGCTCGCAACCTGAAATGCGCTGTGGCGCAAGGCTTCTTCGACATTACCGTATATATGGTACACGTTAAGCGTGATGAGTGCCGTACTTGCGACTATTACACCGATATAAAATTTAACCTCGCCGTTTTTAAACAGCTCCTTGAAGTTACGTATCAATACGAGATAAAAACAACTGAAATTGACACCGAATAGTATCATAAACACCGTGCATACGTTTTGTATGTACGGGCTGAACGATGCAATGCTGTCGGATTTTATTCCGAAGCCGCCCGTACCTGCCGTGGCGAATGCCGTGCACACAGCATCGAAAACAGGCATTCCGCCGATAAGCAGGAAAAATATATCAAATACCGTAATAACTATATAAAGCAGATACAGTATCTTTGCTGTCTGCCTCATTTTCGGAACTATTTTACCGACGCTCGGTCCGGGGCTTTCCGCACGTAAAAGATGAAGCGATGAGCTTCCTATCGGGTCTATGGCAAGCAAAAACACAAGTACACCCATACCGCCTAACCAATGGCTGAAGGAGCGCCAGTAAAGCACACCTCTTGACAGCGCCTCGACATCAGGCACAACAGATGCGCCCGTTGTGGTAAAGCCGGACACTATTTCAAAAAAAGCATCGATAAAATTCGGTATCTCTCCCGAAATTACAAGCGGAAGGCTCCCTGCAAGACTTAAAAATATCCACGAAAGTCCCACACACACAAAGCCCTCTTTTGCATAAAATGCTCTTTTGGCGTTTCTGCATACAATGTACATGACCCCCGACACCGCCAGGGTGACAGCAATGCTGATAAGAAACGCAACACACGTTTTCATATTGCTGTCAAATGCACATATAACGGCAGGCGGCACCATAAACAACGCTTCCAAGGCAAGTATCTTTGAAATGATACGTCCTACAATTTTATAATTCATACATATCCCCGTTTATTCAAAAATGTCGCCGAACTGATGTATCGCACCGCTGTTTGTTACAATAACAACAGAGTCTCCCGCCGTAAACGATGAGTTACCGTTGGGGATCTCCGTTTTTCCTCTGCGTGTTATACAGGAAATAAGAACACCCTTTTTCAGCTTAAGCTCCTTAAGCGGGATACCGCAGTTGGGTGCAGACTTGTCAAGCCTGAACTCAGTTGCCTCCGCCTTGCCGTCTGCAATAAGATGAACGGCAACAGCCGCCCCCGTCTGATTCTGCATTGCACGCACGTATCTTACAATGGCATTACAGCAAAGCTCCTTCGGACATACGACACTGCTCTGGGGCAGAAAATCGAGTATTCCGCTGTCGTCTATATGGTCGAGCTTGGTTATAATATTCGGTACCTTATGCGTGTGGCCGTAAAGTGAAATGATTATATTTTGCTCATCCATTCCCGTCAAGGCGACAATAGCATCGCATCTTTCAATACCCTGGCCCTCAAGCGTAAAGCTGCTTGTCGCATCGCTGTTTATGATATCAACATCCGGCAGGGCTGCCGAAAGCTGTAAGCACTTTTCCGCATTTTTTTCGATTATTGTCACATTTATGCCGGATTTTGTCAAGCGCTGCGACAAATGATACGCTATTCGGCTTCCGCCGCATATAAGTACGTGGCGCACTTTTTTTGTGATGATACCGAGGTTTTTCAAAAGCACCGTGAGGTTGTCCGTGGAAGCGGTAACGAATATCCTGTCGCCCGCCTCAAGCTTAAAATTACCCGAGGGAGTTATTACGTTTCCTTCGCGCAAAACGGAGCACACGAGGATATTGCATTTGACAACGGAATTGATCTCCGCAAGCGAAAGACCGCACAGCTTACTGTCTTCCTCGACACGAAGCTCAACTATTTCGACTCTGCCCTTGGCAAATGTTTCGAGCTTCAGAAAGCCCGGGTATTTCAGCAATCGCTCTATTTCAAGTGCCGCCTGTTTTTCGGGATTTATCGTCATAGAAAGCGCAAATTTGTCACGCATATCGTATATATGCGAGGCATATTCGGGATTCCTTATTCTTGCTATGGTATGAAGCTTTGGGTTCACCGTGTGCGCCGTCAGACAGCACAGCAGATTTATCTCATCAGAGCCGGTTACAGCAATAAGCAGATCAGCCGTTTCGACACCTGCCGCCGTCAAAATATTTTTTGATGCACAGTTGCCGACGACAGTCATAACATCATACTGCTCACCCGCGGTGTCGAGCACGCCGCTTTCAGAGTCAATAACGGTTATATCATAGCCCTCGGATGTAAGCTGGCGTGCAAGTGATGCACCTACTTTTCCCGTTCCTGCAATTATAATTTTCATTTTGTCTCCTGTGGCATATGCCGTTTTTGATATTATATATTTTCCTTTTCTATCTTTTCGATAAGTCCCGCTATCGCTCCATCACCGCAGGGGCACACGACGTAGTCGCACATATCGATTATCTTCTGAAGACCCGATGACGGACAAGCCGAAACATCGGCATTTGCAAGCATATTTTCATCGTTTTCATAGTCGCCGATGCAGTATGTCTTGACGTCTCCCAAGAAGCGTTTGAGATATTTTACCTGTGCACCCTTTGTAGCACCGGGTGCAAGCAGCTCAAGCATGGTGCGGCAGGAGTATGTTTTTTCAAATTTTCCAGGCATAGTTTGGTTTATAAATTGGTTTACCGCCTCAAGCTCCTCGACACCCTCGCCTGCCAGAACTATTTTGTTCCAGCCGTAAAGATCCATATCCTCAAGCTCCGTTTGCACGACCTCTTCAAAGTAGTTTTTAAGTTCTCTGTATATAAAATCGCTGCCTGCGGCGGCAAGATAACCGCTTTGGCAATTAATGCGTATGCCGACAGAGGGGAATTTTTCATGAAGCTCCTTCAAAAACGGCATTGTTGCTTCGCCGTCAAGGCATATCTCGTTGTGACGCTGTCCCGTTTTTATGTCATAAACATAGCTTCCGTTGCATAAGATCGACGGCGCATTCACGAGCTTGTCATACCCGGGAACGATGGTGCCGATGTTATAAGCGACACGTCCGGATGCAAACGTGAACAGTCCGCCGTTTGCCTTGAAATATTCTATTGCTTCATTGTTTCTTTTTATTCCCTGTTCCGAGCCGGTGTATGTTCCGTCAATGTCGGAAATTATTATCTTGCCTGAAAATTTCATTTTTTGTTTCCTTTCGATTTTTGCTTATTTCATGCGGACGTGCGATGCACGCCCCTACGGT
>JAZNEN010000317.1:0-5541 GCA_045588615.1 Eubacteriales bacterium | reverse complement strand
CGCTTGGCCTCCGACTTAACACAATATTTGAGCCATTGCCTATAACGATGAACTTTATATTATTTTCCTTGAGAATTTCTAAGCACGATTTAAAAGCATCGACGGTGCTGGGAAATACAGCTGTACAGCATCCGCCGACTTTAAATGTTGTCAGCTGCTTGCAGGATATATTTTCTGAAATTTTGAGATTTTGGATATTTTGCAGTAAGCCAATTATTTTTTTCATAAGCATATCACATCTATAAATTTATTTTTTGTTAGCAATAGCAGCATTTGTGCATTTTGACGAATGAATAAATATACATGTATATTTATTCAAGAAACTCACATAAGCGGTGCAAAAGCACGCACAACCGCATAAAAAAGTCTTTTAATACCTGTATTACTTAAAACAAAATCCTTCGGTATTTCCCTGCACACTCCAAGCGTTTTTACGATATCACTTTCTATATCTTTTATACATTCACAGTGTGCCATCCAAAGTCCGCATTCAAAATGAAGATAAAGACTTCTGTAATCAAGGTTTACTGTGCCGACGGTTGCGTATTTACCGTCAACATCAAACATTTTTGCGTGTATAAAACCGGGAGAAAACTCAAATATACGCACACCTGCACGCAGTAATTCCGAATAATTTGAGCGCGTAACATAAAAAACAAGCTTTTTATCAGGGATTCCCGGAGTTACAATGACAACCTTAACACCTGATTTTGCAGCATTACAAAGTGCCGTTCTTATTTCATTATCTATAATGAGATAAGGTGTTGTTATAAGTATATACTCGCGCGCGGAATTTATCATATTCAAATAAACATTCTGCCCCACCGCTTCCCTGTCAGTCGGATTGTCACAGTACGGCTGTATGTATCCGTCAGTTTCCGTACATATCGGATATTTGGAATAGAAATTATCAAGCGGTTCATTTTCACCTGTCACATACCGCCACATTCCCAAAAACATAACAGCCAGGCTGAACGCCGCCTCGCCCTTTATCATAACGGCCGTGTCTTTCCAATAGCCGAATCTTTCTTTTTTATTGATGTATTCATCACCGAAGTTTATACCGCCCGTAAATGCCGTTTTTCCGTCAATAACACATATTTTTCTGTGGTCGCGGTTATTCAGTCTCGGAGATAACACGGGCTTAAGTTTATTGAAGGCTTGGCATTTTATTCCATGCTTTTGAAGTATATCCGGATAATTTTTCGGCAATCCCGTTATGCACCCGAAATCATCATATATGATACGCACATCAACACCGGATGATGCTTTTCTTTTAAGCACATCAAGAGTCAGATCCCACATATCACCTTCGTGTATTATAAAATATTCCATAAATATATACTTCTCTGCTTTTTCAAGCTCTTCAAGAAGTACAGAGAGTTTTTTCTCGCCCGATGACAGATATTCCGCATATGTATTTTTATATAGCGGACTGTATGCGCATTTTTCCATATAATGCGACTGTCTGTTTCCGTCAGGATCATTTTCCATAACTGTATGGGGATTATATTCACTCAGGCACAACTCTTCCTGCTTTTCATTTATTATCATCATCTTACTTATCTGACGTTTGGAAAGGTTTTCTTTCCCGAATATCATATAGATAAGTACGCCGAGCATCGGGAAAATTACAAGAGGAAGTATCCACGCCATTTTGTAAGCGGGATTACTGTCATTGTTTATTATATGCAGTGCGCACAGTGACGCGACTACAAGCGATAATGTTTGATACTGTACGTAATACTCTTTAAACTTGAACAAAAACAGTACAAGTAAAAAAAGCTGTATGATCATAATAACCGAAAAAACTACAAGTCTGTGTGTAAAAAAATGAAGTATCTTTTTCATATTAAACTAAATCGAACATTAATTAGCATAATAAGCCGATTTCAATAATTAACATCAACTATTTCATCGCAAAACAAAGAGATATATCAATTCTTGTTTTTTACATATGAAACAAAATGACTTATACAGTATATGGCTGATAATAAGAACATAATGGCAATTATATATTTTGAATTGAACAAAGCAATAATAAAAGAAGCAAAACAAGCTAAAAATCCTATAACCGCAGCAATAGTTGCGATTTTAATTACTAATGCCTTTTTATCATTATTCATATTAGCGATACCTCCAATGTATCAAAGTATTACAACATGAACAACATGTCAAAAAGATAAAAACACCTCTCACTCGTCGTTCATGGATTATGATAGAATAAAGAGGGCGCGCGCCGCGCGGCAAGTGGGTGCCGCAAAGGACGGCGCACGCCCTTAAAGATTTATTTAACGAACTTTATTATTCGTACAGCTTTGCCATATTAACGAGCTTTCTGTACTTATCTTTAGCCTGCTTTTCAGCAATTGCAAAGAGTTCTTCAGCTCTTTCAGGGAATGCTCTTACGAGTGAGTTGTAGCGAACCTCGGACATAATGAAGTCACGGTAAGAAAGTGTGGGCTCCTTGGAATCAAGCGTGAAGGGCTGTTCCTTTTCGGGGTTGAAGCGGAATGTGTGCCAGTAACCGGACTGAACTGCATTCTTTGTTTCCTGCATACTTGTTGCAAGACCCTTCTTGATACCGTGGTTGATACAGGGAGCGTATGCGATAATGAGTGACGGACCCTTGTATGCTTCAGCTTCAAGAATTGCCTTTATACACTGGTTGTAGTCAGCACCCATAGCGATCTGTGCTGTGTATACATAACCGTAGGACATAGCGATCTGTGCAAGATCCTTCTTCTTTGTGGGCTTACCGGATGCTGCGAACTGTGCAACGGAGCCTGTAGGTGTGGACTTGGAAGCCTGACCACCTGTGTTGGAGTAAACTTCTGTATCAAATACGAAGATATTGATGTCTTCACCTGATGCAATAGCGTGGTCAAGACCGCCGAAGCCGATATCATATGCCCAACCGTCGCCGCCAAAGATCCAGATAGACTTCTTAACGAAGAGATCCTTCATAGCGAGAGCCTGCTTGCAGAGGTCGCACTTATCAGCGCAAGGTGTCAAAGCTGCTTCGAGCTGAGCTGCGGCAAACTTGGAAGCTGTGCCGTCATCCTTAGCTTCGAGCCATGCCTTGGAAGCTTCAGCAAGTGCTGCATTATCAGACTCTGCAAGCTTTTCAACGATTTCAGCAAGAAGCGCACGGCGCTGTCTTGTAGCTGTTGCCATACCGAGACCGTATTCTGCGTTATCTTCGAACAAGGAGTTAGCCCAAGCGGGACCCTTACCTTCTTTGTTTGTTGTATAAGGTGTGGAAGGTGCAGAGCCGCCCCAAATTGAAGAACAACCTGTTGCGTTTGCAATGAACATTCTGTCGCCAAAGAGCTGTGTTACGAGCTTAGCGTAAGGTGTTTCACCACAGCCGGGGCAAGCGCCCGAGAACTCAAGAAGCGGCTGCTTGAACTGTGAACCCTTAACTGTTTCGGGCTTGAACTTAGCAAGAACGTCTGCATCGTCTGTATATTTATATGCAAGGTCAAAGTTTTTCTGCTTATCTACCTGTGTATCAAGAGGCTTCATTACGAGAGCCTTTGCACCCTTCTTACCGGGACAAACCTGTGCACAGGAGCCGCAGCCTGTACAGTCAAGTGCAGATACAACGATAGCGAACTTGTATCCTGCAAGACCGGTCATAGGAAGTGTCTTCATATCGCCTGTGTCATCGCCTTCGGGAATAGCAACGGGACGTACAACAGCGTGAGGACAAACGTAAGAACAGAAGTTACACTGGATACAGTTTTCGGGATTCCATTCGGGAACGTCAACTGCAATACCTCTCTTCTCGAAAGCGGCAAGACCCTGAGGGAATGTACCGTCTGCTTCCTTAACGAATGTGGAAACAGGAAGATCGTCACCCTTCTGTGCATTTACAGGAGCAAGGATCTCTTTTTCAAATCTTGCGAGCATATCGCCGTCATCAGCCTTTGTGCAGCCTGTACAAGCATCGTCGGAAGCGTTTGCCCATTCAGCGGGAACGTCTATCTTAACGAGGTTTGCAATACCGAGGTCAATAGCACTCTGGTTCATTCTTACGATATCGTCACCCTTCTTGGAGAATGACTTAACAACTGCATCCTTCATATATGCAACTGCTTCATCTATCGGAATAATGTTAGCGAGCTTGAAGAATGCTGCCTGAAGTACCATACTGAAGCGGTTGCCAAGACCAAGCTCACGAGCGATCTTAACACCGTCAACTGTATAGAAGTTTACATTCTTGTTAGCGAGGTCACGCTTAACATTTGCGGGAAGTCTTTCATTGAGTTCTTCAGCTGTCCAGCCTGTGTTAAGAAGGAATGTACCGCCGTTCTTAACGTCCTTTGTCATATCGTACTTTGTAAGATATGCTACGTTGTGGCAGGCAACAAAGTCAGCCATAGAAACGTAGTAAGGACTCTTTATAGGCTTGTCTCCGAAGCGAAGGTGAGAAATCGTTACACCGCCGCTCTTCTTGGAGTCGTATGCGAAGTAAGCCTGAACCTTCTTGTCTGTGTGGTCACCGATGATCTTTATGGAGTTCTTGTTTGCGCCAACTGTACCGTCAGCACCGATACCCCAGAACTTGCAGCAGATAGTGCCTTCGGGAACTGTATCGGGGTTTTCGCAGTCTACAAGTGAAAGACCTGTAACGTCATCGTTGATGCTGATCGTGAAGTGGTTCTTGGGAGCTTCTGCATCGAGGTTTCTGTATACGGAAATGATGTTTGCAGGTGTTGTATCCTTGGAACCGAGACCGTAACGGCCGCCGACAAGAACATCAACAGCAACGCCTTCCTGTTCAAATGCTGAGCATACATCAAGATACAAAGGTTCGCCGATAGCGCCGGGTTCCTTTGTTCTGTCCATAACAGCAATCTTCTTTGCTGTTGCGGGAACAGCGGCTACAAAGTGCTTTGTAGAGAAAGGTCTGTAAAGGCGGACCTTAACAAGACCAACCTTTTCACCTTTAGCCATAAGGTAGTCAATTGTTTCCTCGATCGTATCACAAGCGGAACCCATAGCAACGATAACTTTTTCTGCATCGGGAGCACCGTAGTAGTTAAAGAGCTTATAATCTGTACCGATCTTGGCGTTTACCTTGTTCATATACTCTTCAACGATAGCGGGAGTAGCATCGTAATAAGGGTTGGATGCTTCTCTTGCCTGGAAGAAGATATCGGGGTTCTGAGCTGTACCTCTGAGCACGGGGTGATCGGGATTGAGGGAGCGTGCCTTATATTCAGCAACAGCGTCCATATCGACCATTTCCTTGAGGTCTTCATAATCCCACTGCTCAACCTTCTGGATCTCGTGGCTCGTTCTGAAGCCGTCGAAGAAATGAAGGAAAGGAACACGTGACTTGATCGTGGAAAGATGTGCAACAGCACCGAGGTCCATAACCTCCTGAACATTGTTAGCGCAAAGCATTGCAAAACCTGTCTGTCTGCACGCCATAACGTCGGAATGGTCACCGAAGATGGAAAGTGCATGTGATGCTACCGCACGCGCGGAAACGTGGATAACGCAAGGGAGAAGCTCACCTGCGATCTTATA
>JAZNEN010000316.1:0-4823 GCA_045588615.1 Eubacteriales bacterium | reverse complement strand
GGAAAAGAAGTAGGTGTAAACCCTGTTTTCCTCGCATCCCGTATCAGGCAGGAGCAAGGCACCGGCAAATCTCCTCTTATCACAGGCGCTTGCGGTGACAAAATGTGGTATTACTATGACAACGGAAGCGGTAAATATTCAAAAACCGATGAAAATGGCAATCTTATAAATGCACCCACATCAGGCTTCACACTCACCGAATCTAAAAAATATAACGGATATTACAACTATTTCAATATGGGTTCCGCAGGTACGGGATATTTTGAAATATTCAAGGGCGGAATGAACGAGGCAATTGAAGGAACGCCTGTTATGGCTTCAAAATGGGGGGGCAATCCCTCGTGGAACACGAGATGGAAAGCGCTTTACGGCGGTTCTCTCAAAGTAAAAGAAAAATACATAAGCGTATACCAGAATATACCCTATCTTCAGAAATTCAACGTAGACGCACGATCAAGCAAAAACTTCTGGGGACAGTATATGCAGAATGTAACCGCCGCAACAAGCGAAGGAAACACAATGTACCGTTCATATGCGGAAAACGGATTTTTGGATACAGCAATTTCATTCCTCATACCGGTGTACGAAGGTATGCCAAAGGATAAATGCCCTCTTCCTGACGGTTCTGAATTTGTTTCGGGTTCCCTGCTCACCGAAGACGGTATTGAATCTTATGAGGTTTACGATCTCAAAGATGTTCCGAGAAACGACGGTCTTGTTATGAAGCTTGAAGAACAGGGCATTACATGGCGTGTTGTAAAGGGAACCCCCTCGTCCGTCATTGACCTCGGCAGACTTAACCTTTCAAAATACGATTACGTTTATATTGACTACTCTACAAAGGGCGACTTCAAGGCAACAACCGATGGAAAACGTGCAGGATTCGGTCTTGCAACAGTTGCCGACGGCGATTTTTCATCCGGTAACGAAGACGCATTTGACATTGATTATGTAAATCTCAAAAGCGGCAACGGTGATGATTTATGGCGCAGAACTGCAAAGCTCAACCTTGACACATCGTTTATAGGCGATGTTTACCTCGCCGCGTATATGCCCGGCGGAGACGAATTCTTGATACACAACATCGTTTTTGTAACGGAAACAGGTCACACGGGAACACTTATTGATCCTGAAGCTGAAACAGAAGCACCCGAAACAGATGCTGTTACCGAAGCTGAAATAACAGAAGAACCCTCTGTTCCCGCGGGTAATGTAACCGATGCTCCCGCGAATGATGACAAGGACGGCGGTATATCCACAATGTGGATAGTTGCAATTATTGTAACTGTAGTTGCGGCTGTAGGTGTTGTTGTATTCTTCTTTCTATACAGCAAAAAATCATCGCAAAACACAGAAAACAAATAAGATGTAACATTATAGGGTGTGGCTCATTTAAGGAAATATATGGGGCGACTTATTTTTGGGGGTTATTTCCTTAAATGAGCCAGCCTCATATACCTACTTAATATTCCCTGTATAAAATATTTCAACGGAATCTTTCGTTATAACTATTTTTTCTATAATTTCTCTTAAAACGCTTTGTTTTTCTTCAAGCGTCATTGTATCCCAAACCCCCGCTATAGCACCGAGCTTTTTAAGCTGTTCTCTGGATGCCCGTGAAACACTTCGTGTTTCTTTTTCGGAACGTATTTTTTCTTCAATTTCAGAAAGCTCACGCTTTCGGCGGTTTATTTCATCCTTTAAAACATCATCGTCAGCCTCTGAATAAAGCTCATACAAGCGTGACAGTTTCTTTTTGATGCTTATTTTTGTTTTTTCAAGCACATCAAGAATGTCTGTTTCGTCACTTCTGCCGTTTTTTTCTTCATATTTTAAAGAAAATATATCTTCAAGTACGATTTTTTCAAGTTCATCTGCGTCGACTCTTATGTTGTCGCACACACTGCCCTTAGATAAATGAGGTTTCGATTTATCCTGAGAGTAACAATATATTTTGTACTTTCCCCCACTCCATTTCTGATAGCGCATTTTAGCACCGCATACACCGCAGATGATAAGTCCCGACAAAAGTGATTTTGACGTACGTGTTTGCTTTTTGCGTCTGCGCTTCATTTCAGCCTGCGCGGCATAAAAAACGGCTTCGGAAACAAGCGGCTCGTGGCAGCCCTTGTATTCAACACCGTTATAGACGATACAGCCTATGTTTGTTTTGCGCTTCAGTATCTGAATTGCAAGTCTTTCGTATTTCAGCCCTGTAAGCCTCGCAATTTTTAATGTTGAATATCCCTGTAGATAAAGCGAATATATTTGTCTTACAGTTTCGGCATCGTCATTTGGAACAAGAATGCCTTTTTCCCTGTCGTAATCATATCCAAACGGTGTTCTTCCTCCGCCCGGCCACAGTCCGCTTTTGACACGTTCACGCATTCCGAGCCCTGTGCGTTCCTTTATCGTTTCCCTTTCAAGCTGTGCAAACGCTGACATTATACCAAGCATCGCACGTCCGATCGGTGTTGACGTATCCATATTTTCACGAAGCGATACAAAGCTGGTTTTGTTCGGTATCAGCACATCTTCTATAAGATACAATGTGTCCTTCTGGCTTCTTGACAGTCTGTCAAGTTTATACACAACAACACAGCTTATCTTACCTTGCTTTATATCTTCAATAAGCCGTTGCATCTGAGGACGTTCAATATTTGAACCTGAAAATCCCCCGTCTATATATAAGCTGTAATTTTTGATTTCCTTGCTTTGGCAATACCCTTTGAGCATCTCCGTTTGCGCTTCGATAGAATATCCCTCTTCTCTTTGCGCATCTGTCGAAACACGGATATAAAGGGCGGCTTTTCGTTCATTCATTTTCTTTTATTTCTTCGTTTTTTTCATCATTTTGCACAGCTGTGCGTTTTTGGACGGCATCTATTGCCATCTGAATTTTTTCGGATGACACGGTTTTTGATGAAAGCTCGTTAAATTCCACGGGTATCGATTCTATATATCTTTTTATAACCATGAAAATTCCCTCCTGTTTCAAACAGGATTTTAACCAAATACATATTTATAATTCAAAAAGGGGTGATTTGGTATGAAATTTAAACGTTTTATATCTTTTCTTCTGCTTCTTGCGCTTGTTTCATCCTCATTCGTATCGTGCCGATATCTTTCGGAGGATTATTACAAAAAAGATGAACGCCAGAATGTAAGCGAATACAGCATAAGCGTTTCCGATTATTCAGGAAATTCATATGTACTCGAAAAAGCACCGGAGGGTGTGTATATATCCTCATTGAGTGCCGCTGAGATAATTGTAAAGCTCGGTGCGGCAAGGCTTATAAAATCCTGTTCTGCCGAGTGTAAGGAGATTTCAGGAATGCCATCCTCGGCAAGAGTTGCAACAGGCGGATTTATTACAGCTGATGCCTTAAAAAATTTAGGAATCGACACAGTGATATTTTCTTCAAATGACAACGGAATTGATATTGAATCATTCAAAGGTGCAGGTTTCAAAGTCTTTGTGTTTATGGACGAAGGCGGTGTAAGCATCGCTGAATCAAACATACGTCTTGCAGGTGCTGTAACATTCAAATCTGATATTGCAGAAAAAATCATCGAAGATATGCGTGCTGAAATAGGTGTTGTAAAAGCACTTGCCGACAGGTCAACCATAAAACGCAAGGTATACGTTGAAGGCGGTACACCGAAAAATTATTTTGCCTATTGCAAAGGATCTTTAATAGGTGAGCTTGTGGAGCTTGCAGGCGGTGAAAATATCTTTACAACTGATGAAAAAACGGTAAGCTCCGATATTACAACAGTTTTGAGCACTAATCCCGAAATAATAATAAGCTTTGTTACGGATGAAAAATTCACCGTAAACGATATACGCAAACGGAAAAGTTATGAAAACATTTCCGCTTGCAAAAACGGTCAGGTATTTCTCTTTGACGAATCGGCAACTCCGGTAAGACCTGCACCGTCACTCACAGATGCACTTTACCAAATTGCAAAATTTATAGGAACGGCGGAATGATTATGAAAACAAGAATTGAAAACTACAAAAATTACGGAAAAACACTTTTTATCGAAGAAGGCGATATCACGCTCGGCGTAACACTTGATGTTGGACCGAGAGTTATCTACATGTCGCTTGACGGTTGCGAAAACCTCTTTTTTGAGGATATAGGCAGAGAAACACAAAGAACAGACGAAGCGTTTGAAAATGCCTTCGGAAAAGGCACAGCATGGTACATATACGGCGGACACAGAATTTGGATGTCACCTGAAGAATACCCCTTGACATACAATCCCGATAACTCACCGATAGAATACGAAATATCGGACAATGCCGTAACATTCACACAGCTTCCGTATGCAGGCGGACTCGTAACAGCCGAGCTTAAGCTGGTATTCGAAAACGGCGGTATCACTGTCTATAACACGGTTAAAAACATAACCGATAAAACATTGAACGGCGCTGTATGGGCACTTTCCGTCATGGCGCAGGACGGTGTTGGATTTGTCGCACAAAACACAGAAAACACAGGACTTCTGCCTAACAGAAAGCTCGTACTCTGGCCGTACACATCGCTTGCGGATAAAAGACTTCATCTGTTTGACAGATACGTTGCTGTGAAGCAGGATAAAGAAGCTGTATGCGACTTCAAGATCGCAACAGATTCAAATTGCGGTCTTGTATGCTATTATAAAAACGGTGTTCTTTTCACTAAAAAATTTGATGTTGACAAAAACGGTGTTTACCCCGACGGCGGTGTGTGCTGTGAATTTTTCACGGGCAAAAATTTCTTTGAGCTTGAATCTCTCAGTCCTCTTTGCGACATAGCCCCCGACTCATCCATTAC
>JAZNEN010000315.1:0-4390 GCA_045588615.1 Eubacteriales bacterium | reverse complement strand
ATCTATTATCTATTATCTAAACAAAATGGGTTTGAAACGGGCGGATATGGAATCCGCCCCTACGGCATCACCCCGAATTAAACGGCTTCCGTAGGGGACGGCGCCCTCGACGTCCCGCATGAAACGAGCGCAAATGGGTTTGAAACGGCGGGAGATAAACCCCCGCCCTACGCACCGCCCCGAAAATACAAACCGTATAATAAAAAAATAAAAATATTTCCGCAGGAAATATGCGCATCCCCCGGTGGGGGGTCCGGATGCGCCATCACGCCCGATTTTGTGAAAATAAACCCAATAATTCGCACGGGGCGACGTCCTTAATAAAACGAACAAAAATGGATTTGCACCGTCACCGTTTTCAATTTTCAATTATTTATCCCCCGAATTAAATGAACAAAAAATTATGAACACAACATATTTACAATTCAAAGAAAAACTTATAAACGTATTTACCCTTTCCGGCATTGATATACCGAGCGAGGAGAAAACGGAAAAGCTTTTCGCTTTATCCGAAAATCTTACAGAATACGGAAAAAACGTAAATTTAACGGCTATCACAGACACCGACGGTATAATTTTAAAGCATCTTGCCGACTGTGCTTTGCTGTGTCCCTTTGTGCCTGCGGGCGCACGTGTCATTGACGTAGGCGCCGGCGGCGGATTTCCGTCCTTACCGCTTGCAATACTGCGTGATGACGTGAGGGTGATATCCCTTGACTCAACGGCAAAAAAGCTGACGTTTATCGACCTTATGGCAAAAACGCTTGCTCTGCCGAATATTTCAACGCTTCACGGCCGTGCTGAGGAGATCGCAAACGGCGAATTGCGTGAATCGTTTGACTTTGCCTGTGCAAGAGCCGTGGCATCGCTCCCCGTTTTATCGGAGCTTTGCCTGCCGTTTGTCAAAAAGGGCGGTTTGTTCTGTGCGATGAAAGCCGACAGCCGTGATGAGCTTGAAATGTGCAAAAATACCTTTACAAGGCTCGGCGGAACGCTTGACTGTGTTTCGGAAAAGACGCTTACAGACGGCAAAGAGGAGCTTTTCAGAACGCTTATACGTGTCAGAAAAGCATCGGAAACACCGAAGACTTACCCCAGAAAATTCAGTAACATAAAGGCAAAGCCGCTTATCTGATATGAAAATCATAGATCTTAATACAAACACGGAAATAAAAAATATTCCCTTTCAAACCTCAATTGCCGTGGGCAATTTTGACGGTGTACACAAGGGACACAGGGCACTTTTTGAGTGCGTGAAGAAAACAGCAGGGGCGCTCGGCACAAAAAGCGCGGTCTGGAGCTTTTGTGATTTTTCTCCGAAAAACAGGGGCAGATGTATCACGCTTCCCGATGAAAGGTGCGAGCTTATTGCCGAATGCGGTATAGACTACCTCATACTTTACGAATTTGACAGCGTAAAGGACTTACCGTGTGAGGAATTTTTATCTGAAATTCTTATAAAAGAGTGCCGCGCGGAGGCGGTGGTGTGCGGATTCAATTTCCGCTTCGGAAAAGGAGCGCAGGGCGACTGCGAAACACTGAAAAAAATAATGGAGAAAAAGGGCAAAAAAGCCTTTGTTATGCCTCCTTATGAAATTGACGGAGTGACTGTCAGCTCTTCCCTTATAAGAGGACTTATCACAGACGGCAAGCCTGAGCTCATTCCGAAATACCTCGGCCGTCCGTTCTCCGTTTTTTTGCCCGTTGTTCACGGCAGACACCTCGGACGCACCATTGACTCACCGACGATAAACCAGAATTTTCCGCCTGAGCATATCGTGCCGAGATACGGTGTTTATGCGTGCTGTATCATAATTGACGGTATAAGATACGGAGGAGTTTCAAATGTCGGCGTGCGCCCGTCGGTGTGCGAAGGTGAAAATGTAAGCGTCAATTGCGAAACACACACATTACATTACAGCGGGGATCTGTACGACAGAGAAATAAGAGTCGAATTTTTGCATTTCATACGCCCCGAGCGCAAATTCCCATCAATCGACGAATTAAAAAAAGCAATAAGCGCCGATAAAATTACGGCAAAGGGATTGTTGGGAATATAAAATGGAAAACGAAAAGCCGAAGCGTAAACATCCACGCATAAAAAATTACAATTATTCGGATGTCGGTGCGTATTTTATAACAATATGTACCCAAAACAAACAACGTGTATTGTCATATATCCGTAGGAGGGCGGGCGCTTGCTCCCGCCGTGATGAGGGGGCTTGCTCCCGCCGTGATGAGGGGGCTTGCTCCCGCCGAAGTGAGAATGCGGATGAATTTTCAAATTCAGAAGAAATATACACCGTAAAATATACAAAATACGGTTATATTGCAGAAAAACAATTATTTTTGTTGGAAGAAAGATACCGGGATGTTGTAATAGACAGCTATGTTATAATGCCTGACCATATTCATTTGATTTTGTTTATCAAAAACAGGTCGGTTATTACGGCGGGAGCAAGCCCCCGCCCTACCGTGATGGATATCATTTGCTCGTATAAATCGTTGACGACGAGAGAATGTAAGAAGAACGGATTTGAGGGTAAGCTTTTCCAAACATCTTTTTTCGACCACATAATCCGCAACCGTGAGGACTATGAAAAACACATAAAATATATTTACGAAAATCCTATGAAATGGGTTTTTGAAAAAGGACAAACGAATGGATAGAATAAATATTCCCGCACCGTCGGCGCTGGCTTATTACGGAGACTCCGTAATTGAGCTTTTGGTGCGTGAAAAACTGATAAAAACAGGCATTTCCAACGCAGGACAGCTTAACAAGCTTTCACGTGAATTTGTAACGGCGCAGAAACAGAGCGAATGTCTTGAAAATATTTTGCCGATACTCTCCGAGGGCGAGATGGATATTTTCAAGCGCGGGCGCAATATGCACGGTAACCACCCGAAAAGCGCAAGCGTGTCGGATTACAGACGTGCAACGGGCTTTGAGGTGCTTATGGGATACCTTTATTTCACGAATGAATTTGACCGTGCACGTGAGCTTTTCCTGACAGCTTACAAAAATGAGCTTGAAAATTTAAAAAGCGATGAATAAATTCACATATATTCCAAAATTACAGAGATTTTTCCCCGCAACGCTTTCGTTTTTTCTGCTTCTTGTTTCCTCTGTTTTTTCGTATTTTTCGCTTCATACGGAATATACGTTTTCCTTTACATTAATTGCCGCTTTTTTTGTGATAATCTCCTTTCAGGTGTTTTTCAGATACTGCCTGAGCGAGCATATTTATACCCTTCACAACGGTATTTTCACCGTCACGAGAAAAACAGGCAAATACGAAACGGTGATATTTGATCTGCCCCTTTGTCCCGAATATGAAATTTTGCCGAAAAAAGACGGCAAACGCCGCATAAAGGCGGAAAAATGCAAGACCGTATACCGCACAGCGAATTTATTTCCGAAGGATAAATATTACATTTTTTATAATGACCGCGCCGTGTGCGTGGAGATAAATGCGGAATTTGCAAAAATGACCGAGGATTTTTTATGATGGACAACAAAGAAAAAGATCCGAAGCGTAAGTATCCACGTATAAAAAATTACGATTATTCGAATGTCGGTGCGTATTTTATAACAGTTTGTACATCGCAAAGACGGAATTATTTTTGGCAATCCGTTGTAGGGGCGTGCACCGCACGTCCGCAAAATCCCTGTGATATAAAATTATCCGAATACGGAAAAATTGCAGATGATGCAATAAATAATATCCCGAAAATATATCCGAATGTAACAGTGGACAATTATGTCATTATGCCCGACCGTATTCATTTGATATTGATTATTCACAGCGACGAATGCGGACGTGCAATGCACGCCCCTACGGTGATGAGAGTAATTCAACAAATGAAGGGATATATTACAAAACAAATAGGCTTGCCTATATGGCAAAAGTCATTTTTCGATCACATAATCCGCAACCGTGAGGACTATGAAAAACACATAAAATATATTTATGAAAATCCTTTGCGTTTTGTATATCAATAAAATTTACAAAAACACCCTACTTTAAATAAGAATATAATATATAATTTAACATAACGAACAACAGGAGAAGATTTATGGGACTTATGACTAAGCTTTTCGGCACATACAGCGAAAAGCAGATAAAAAAGATAATGCCGCTTGTTGACAAAATAGAATCGCTTGCGGACGAATTTTCAAAGAAAACAGACGAACAGCTGAAGGAAATGACATCCATTCTCAAAGCCCGCCTTGAAAAGGGCGAAACGCTTGACGATATTCTTCCCGAGGCGTTTGCAACAGTCCGTGAGGCTGACTGGCGAGTGCTCGGCAAGCGTCCTTTCCGTGTTCAGCTTATCGGCGGTATAATAATACATCAGGGACGAATTGCCGAAATGAAGACGGGTG
>JAZNEN010000314.1:0-12474 GCA_045588615.1 Eubacteriales bacterium | reverse complement strand
AGTTTGTGAGGAAAACAAGCGTCCGTACATCGAAAATGCAGGCTGTATTCCCACCTTCTGCCACCAGACAGCGGGATACAAAAACACCGCACTTTATCTGCTTTCGGACCTTACCGATAAAATGGCAAAGAGTCACCACTGCAACGGTAAGGGTGACAATGTAACGGTCAAAAACGCATACAAGATGGTAACAAATGTGATAACGGAGGAATTTTTACCCGATTATCTCAAAGCAGGCGGAGGTGAGCCGAATGGATAAAATACTTCAAACAGTACTTGAATATCTAAAAAAAGACACTCGCAAGCAGGGCGAATTTCTTGAATATCTGGGGCTTTCGTCCTCTGCTGTCTCCGATTGGAAGTCGGGTAAAAGCAGCTCGTATTTAAAATACTTACCGCTTATTGCGGAGTATTTTTCCGTGACGGTCGATATGATGATAAACGGCTACGGCACCTCATACAAGGATGCGCCCGCCCCTTCCAAAATACCCGTTATAAACACGCTTTCAAAGGAAGGGCCGTGCGTGACTGCCGACAATATTGTAAGATATGACTGCGCATACGTCCGCTTTTCAAACGAATATTTCTTTTTTGAAGACGGGGAAATTTTATACCTTATCCACCGCCAAAATTACGCCGATGACGGGGATCTCGTGCTGTTGCGCACGGAAAACGGAGCTTTTATCGGACAGTACAGACAAAGCGGTGAGTTTGCCGTGTTTATCCCTGAAGGCGTTAAAAGCAATATTTTAACGGTAAGCGAGGAAAGAGTGAGCGAATTTACCGCAGGCGTTGCCGTTGAAGTAAGGAGAAAACTGAATTGATAGACGAAAATATTTCCAAAACAATGGATATGGCATCGTATGCGGGAAAGATCCTGCTTCAGTCCGGGGCTGACATTGTCAGAGTTGAAGACACCATCCGCCATATTATGACTTCATACGGGATACACGACTTTGAAGTATTCACCGTTGCCAACGGTATATTTTTAACAACAGGTGTGATGGAAAAGCACATTGACGTACCTACAAGACATGACTTTTTACGCATACGGTCAATTCCGCTTGCTTCAACCAATTTAGGTAAAGTCGATGCTGTCAATTCCCTCTCGCGCGCTATAGAACGCGGGGAATACAAGAATGTTGACGATGCATTCTCCCGTCTTTGCGAAATAGATGCAATGAAGCCGCCGAAGCCTTACATACTTATGCTCGGCTCAGCGCTTGCTTCCATGGGACT
The DNA here is from genome assembly GCA_045588615.1 of Eubacteriales bacterium. GTDB lineage: Bacteria > Bacillota > Clostridia > Oscillospirales > CAG-272 > RGIG7213. The sequence goes on along the minus strand of JAZNEN010000314.1, from coordinate 11,235 downwards.
TGCCTATATGTTCGGCGGTACATTTCTCGATTCGGCTGTTGCCTTTGTTGTGGGATTTCTGTTTTACGCATCGGTCGTATTTCTTGACGAAAAAAAGCTGTCGAGGCTTTTGACAAATATTATTTGCAGTTCTGTTATGACATTTATCGCGGGAATTTTCACAGGCGTGCTCGGTGTGGGCGTACTTGACAGCGTGCTGATCGGCTGTCTTATGCCGCTTGTGCCGGGGGTGTCTTTCACAAACGCGATACGAGATATTGCCGCAGGAAACTACATATCGGGACTTGTGCGCTTGGTCGATGCCATCGTTGTCGCCCTCGGTATTGCAATAGGTGTCGGCGTTTCGATCCTCGCACTCAACTTTTTCGGTATGGCATAAGGAGGGCTTATGGAAATTTTTATAGAATATTCCCTTCACTGTGTTGCCGCTTTTATTGCAACACTTGCTTTCTGCATACTTTTTTCCGTTCCTGTCAAGCAGTATTTCTTTTGCGGCATATGCGGTGCGGCAAGCTGGCTCGTTTACTGCATTTTTGACGGCATCTCAGGGCCTGTTTACGCCACTTTTTTTGCATCGCTTGTTATCGTTTTTATGTCAAGGATCATGGCTGTGGTGAGAAAATGCCCCGTGTCCGTATTTCTTATAACGGGCATTATCCCGCTTGTGCCCGGATCGGCAATTTATTATATGGCTTACAACTTTTTTATGGACAATATGACAGAGGCGGGAAATTATCTTTTCCTTACGGTAAAGCTTGCCTCGGCAATAGTTATGGGTATCGTATGCGTTTTTGCGCTTCCGATAAAGAGAAAAAGGTTTGTTAAATAATTTTGTTTTTATTCGGAGTTATATTATGAAAAAAGTATTTTGTATTTTTATTTCGGTTTTGATTTTATTTTTGGTATCCTGTGCAGATAACGGATATCTCCAAATGGAGCTTACGGTTATCGAAAGCATGAAAAAATGCGATGCCGTTATGGATGACTGCTTCTTTGCCGCAGACAATGACGGTGAATGGTACCGTGTCGTATGGGACGACACAGACGGAATAAAAGAGGGCGATAAACTGACCGTTTATTATGAGGAAATAACAAATATATCATATGAAACGGGATATCCCGACGGCTACACACCGAATAAGCAGATAATTGCAAAGAAGGTGAAATAATGTTCAATATACTTAAAACACCGTTTGAAGAAAAACGAGAAGATAAATTTTTCTCCGTTTATCCCCGTCCGCAGTTAGTGCGTGATTCTTATTTTTGTCTTAACGGAGAGTGGGAGCTTGACGGAAAAAGAATAATCGTTCCCTTTCCTCCGCAGTCAAGAATATCGGAATATGACGGTTGGGAAAATTTCAACCTTGAGCATTTTACTTACAAAAAGACATTTACACTTCCCGAAAATTTCAATCTCGGCCGTGTTTTTATAAATTTCGGCGCATGTGACCAGATATGCAAGGTTTATTTGAATAACACGCTTATCGGCGAAAACATCGGCGGATATTTACCGTTTTCATTTGAAATAACAAATGCTCTGAAAGACGGTGTAAACGTGCTGACAGCAGAGGTCACAGATACGCTTGACTTATCGCTTCCATATGGCAAGCAACGCAAAAGCAGGGGCGGTATGTGGTACACACCCGTATCGGGTATCTGGCAGACGGTATGGCTTGAATCCGTCAGGGGCGAATATATAAAGAGCCTTAAAATAACGCCCGATATGAAGGGCGCAACGATTGAGATCATGGGCTGTGAAAACGAAGAAAAAACAGTTTTATGTGACGGAAAAGAATATAAATTCACAGAAAACACAGTGAGAATAGAGCCTGAAGTCCCTCACCTTTGGTCATACGATGATCCGTATTTATACGATATCACGGTTAAGACGAAGGATGACGAGGTGCGCTCATATTTCGGGCTTCGGGAAGTCGGCATAGCACAGATAGGAGAGTATCCGAAGATGACTCTCAACGGCAAGCCGATATTTGCAAACGGCGTGCTTGACCAGGGATATTACAGCGACGGAATTTTTCTGCCCGCAACGCCTGAAGGCTTTGAGTTTGACATTCTGAAAATGAAGGAGCTCGGCTTCAATATGCTCCGCAAGCACATCAAAATAGAGCCTGAAATTTTCTATTATATGTGTGACAAATACGGTATGCTCGTTTTCCAGGATATGGTCAACAACGGAAAATACAACTTCATACGTGACACAGCGCTTCCCACGGTGTTTTTGAAAAAAGGCGTTATCAAGCATGTAAGTGCCGAAACGAAGCAGAATTTTAAAAGCACGATGGAAAAAACGGTAAAACACCTTTACAACCACCCCTGCATAATATACTATACGATATTCAATGAGGGCTGGGGACAAAATTCGACAAAAGAGATGTATGAAGCGGCAAAAGCTTCCGACAGCACAAGGATCTGGGATTCAGCATCGGGCTGGTTCATCACAAAGCACACGGACGTTGAAAGTCCGCACGTTTATTTCAAGCCGGTCAGATTCAGGAAAAAGACCGTCGGAAAGCCCCGCGTGCTTTCGGAGTTCGGCGGTTATTCCTACCCTATGGAGGGACACATTTTCAATCCGAAAAATAATTACGGATACAAAACCTTCAGAAGCCGCGAGGAGCTTACGGAAGCCCTCTACTGTCTTTACGAAGATGAAATATATCCCGCCGTACACAGAGGGCTTTGTGCCGCGGTATTAACACAGGTGTCTGACGTTGAGGATGAAACAAACGGCATCGTCACCTATGACAGACAGTGCGTAAAGATTGAAGAAGAAAAAATAAAGAAGTGCTTTAAAAGACTTTATTTTGAATTTGAAAGAGCAAACAGAGGATGATATATACAGTTACATTCAATCCGTCGCTTGACTACCATATGACGGTAAATTCAGCCGTTTGCCCCGACACACCCAACCGTGCGGAAGACCCGTGCTTTAAAGCGGGAGGCAAGGGGATAAATGTGTCAGGAGTGCTTGGAAGTCTCGGTCTTGACAACACCGCCTTGTGCTTTCTGGGCGGTGACACGGGGAAAATGCTTGAAAATATGCTTATATCACGGGAACAGAAATATCAGTATGTTGAGGTTCCCGCCCCCACACGCGTAAATGTTAAGGTGTCACAGCAGACAGAGGAACAAAAGACCTTTGAATTCAACGCAAAAGGCGGAAAAATATCAAAGGAGCATATTGACGCACTTTTATCAAAGCTCGAAAAACTGAGTGAAAATGACACCGTCATAATTTCGGGAAGCACGCCGATGTCAGACGTTGACCTGTATGAAGTAACAGTGAAATTTGCACTTTCAAGGGGTGCCTGTGTCATTTGCGACACAACGGGGGAAAGCTTAATAAAATGTGCAAGGCTCGGTGTATTTCTGCTAAAACCGAATGAGCATGAAGTGCGGGAGCTTTTCGGTGAAGGCGACGTTATTGAGTCGGCTATGAAGCTGTGCGAAATGGGAGCCGAAAACGTGCTTTTATCCCTCGGTGAAAAGGGTGCTGTGCTTCTGTCGGAAAACGGATCGTTCAGATGCGAAATACCGTCACAAATGCCTGTTTACAACACAGTCGGTTCAGGCGACAGCATGCTTGCAGGATTTGTATACGCTTATAAAAACGGAAAAAGCATGTCCGAATGTCTTGCCTGTGCGGTATCTGCCGGAAGCTGTAACGCATACACAAAGCCCGAAAAACCGTTTGACAGGGTGCTTTTTGAAGAACTTTTAAAGAGGTCGGAAGTATTATGAAAAACGTAACTGTGGCAATGAGCGGGGGAGTAGACAGCGCCGCCGCATGCGCCATGCTTAAAGAAAAGGGATATAACGTGCGGGGGGCAACAATGCGTCTCGGTGTTGAAAACGATGCTGACATTGAAGCGGCACGTCTTGTATGCGACGCCCTCGGAATTGATTTTGAGGTATACGATTTCAGGGAGCTTTTTAAAGAACGTGTCATAAATCCCTTTTGCAAAAATTATATCGAAAACAGAACACCAAACCCTTGTATAAATTGCAATATTGACCTTAAATTCGGTGCTTTTGCCGCACGTGCATTTGAAACGGGTGCCGACATGATAGCCACGGGGCATTATGCAAGGATAGAAAACGGCACACTTTTGAAGGCAAAAAACAAGGAAAAGGACCAAAGCTACGTCCTTTACGGTATACAGAAGAATATACTTTCACGCGTTTTGTTTCCGCTTGGAGATTTTGAAAGCAAGGACGAGGTAAGGGCATACGTTGAAAAATTTTCACTTCCCTGCGCCAAGCGTCCCGAATCACAGGATATCTGCTTTATTCCCGACGGAGATTATGCGAAATTTTTAGAATGTAACGGCTACACTACCCCAAAAGGGCAGTTTGTTGACACAAACGGAACTGTTCTGGGATGCCACCTCGGCTGTCACAGGTATACGATAGGGCAAAGGCGCGGGCTCGGTGTGTCGGCAGGCAAACGCATATTTGTCGTTGAAAAACGGCTTTGCGACAACACCGTTGTGCTGGGAGATGAGGTGGATCTTTACAAAAACGAGATACTGTGCACGGATGTTAATTTCCTTTGCGATGTGTCATTTTCTCTTACAGCGGAGGTGAAAACAAGATACAGAAAGAACGCAAATGAGGCAGTTATCGAAAAGGTTGATGAAAAAACGGTAAAATGCACCTTCACCTCACCTGAACGCGCTCCGTGTCCGGGGCAGAGCGCTGTTTTTTATGACGGTGAGCGCGTGCTCGGCGGCGGTATAATAGTTTAAAACGAGGTTTATCAAATGAGCTTATTTGTACCCGATTGGGTATTTGACAAGTTTTCGGATATAACACCCGAATTTTTAAAGAAAAACAATATAAAAGCGATAGTGTCGGACATCGACAACACACTCGTTACATATGACGACGAAAAGCCGACGGATGATGTTTTGTCGTGGCTCGGATCGCTTGAAAAAGCGGGGGTTAAAATCGCCTTTGTTTCCAACAACAGCCACGAGCGTGTGCGTATTTTCAATGAATCCCTCGGCTTTTTCGCCATCGGAAAAAGCGGAAAACCGTTTAAAAAGAATATAATTGAAGCGATGGAATATATGGGCGTGCCTTATGAAAACGTCATAATGCTCGGCGATCAGATATTCACAGACGTGCTTGCGGGAAGGTCTGCGGGCATAAGGGCTGCACTTGTGCCTCCTATAAAGGATAAGACCGACCCGTTTACCAAATTCAAGCGTCTGCTTGAAAAACCGATACTGAAAAGTATAAAATCACAGGATTTTACAAATAATTAATACAAATATAAAATCCCATCCCCTTAAAGGTATTGACGAAATGCACTCATTTGTTGTATAATGATGTCGGAAGAAAATACCAAAATACATTTACAAAGGAGAAAATTACTATGACAAATCAAACATCCAATATCATAAAGATCGTTGTTTTGATCTTTGCTGTTTTAGGCGTTGCTGTTGCCGCTTTCTTTATCGTAAAGAAGCTTACTGAGCGTAAGGCATCAAAGGACGATTCACTTTTTGACGAGCTTGATGAGCTCGATATCGACGATGAATGCTGCTGCTGTTGCGATGACGAATGCGATGAGCTTGCAGATGCGATCGAAGAGGCTGCAGAAGAAATATAATCGTCAATTGATCGGTTAAAACAAGGGGCACTCATTCAGGAAGTGTTTTTCTGAATGAGCGCCTTTTTTCGTCTTTTAATGCGGATTTCAAAGCAATAAAACCCGCACGTATACTAAAAAAATTCTTAAAATGTATTGACAAAATATAAAAATATGATATTATATAGTTACCAAGACTTAAATATTTCAGGAGGATAATGAACTATGAAAAAGATTGTATCACTCATTCTTGCAACAATGCTTCTTGCTTCCGTTGCAGTTTTTGCAGCAGTTCCCGATGTAAAGGCGGGCTGGTCAAAAACAATTCATGTAAGCTACGATGAAATCTACACCGCGGACGGCGCAACCAAAGTTATGTGCGGTGGCGACTCAGCAAAGATTAACGCTTTCGCTGCTCCCGCAACAGCAACTGATGTTGTATTCTGGGGCTGGACAACATCTAACACCGAAATCACAGGCTTCTCTTACAGCATCAACGGTGGCGAAAAAGTTACAGATGCTTCTTTCAAGGCTGAAACAGGCGAAGACGTTATTAACGCCGGCGAAGGCGCATACGACTCCAGATTCCGCGTTAGCGCTGCTGTAACAGCAGGCACACAGCTCGTTAGAGTTTACGTTAACTATGCTGACGGCACAGCTGAAGCTATCTGGGCATGCGAAGTTACAATCGGTGAAGCTACTGATTACACAGATAACGAAGCTGACGCTCCCAGCACACCCAGCACACCTTCCAACCCTGAAACAGGCGATGCTATGATCGTTGCTATCGTTGCAGTTGCTACAGTAGCTCTCGCAGGCGTTGCAGTTTCCAAGAAGGTTCGCGCTTAATTATTAAAAAATTACATACGTCTTGGATTTTAACAACCGCAGTTATCTGCGGTTGTTTGATTTTTATATGTAATTACAGTATTGACGGAATCAAAAAGATATGGTATAATGACGAAAAATAATTTTTGAAAGGCTTTGCATAATGAAAAAAACAGCTAAACAGTTAACAGCCGCCGTTTTATTATCCGCCGCCGTGCTTTCTGTTACGGGATGCGGTAACGGCGATGCGAAAGGAACAGATAATATGACGGGCGATACAACAACACAAATTATCGAAGAAACAACACCGGAAACAGCACCGGAAACAGCACCCGAGGCAGTAAGCTCCATTTCCCTGCTTACACCCGAAGACGGCAAAAAGGATATTGTTTTGGCATCTGACCCCATCATAAAGCATATGAATGCAAGATTCAGACAGCTGAAGGATCCCAACTTCGGTTACGCTAAAGAGGAGCTTTGCACACCTCCCGCTGTTAATTTCACCTGGTCAGATGAAAAAGCGTCAGACGGTAAAGAATACACAGTAACGGTTTCCGAAAAAGAAGATCTTTCAGACGGTATTACATACAAAACAAAGGAAACAAAGCTTGATGTATACAACCTCAAGGTAGGCACGAAATATTATTGGAGCGTATCATCCTCCGACGGTGTTTCAAAGGTGTTCTCATTTGAAACGGAATCCGGTTATCCGAGATTTATAAAGGCTGACAACATCTCCAATATGCGTGACCTCGGCGGATATAAAACGCTCGACGGTAAGTATATAAAGCAGGGTATAGTATACCGTTCAGGTCAGCTTGAAGATGCAAACGAATCCGGTCGTGATGTCGTTTTAAATCAGCTCGGCATCAAGACAGACCTTGATCTCCGCGGTGCGGCAGGCGGTTCTGCAATTCCCGGACTTAACAAAATATCTATCCCTCTTAAATGGTATCAGCACATTTTCGACGAAGCAAACAAGGCTGACGTAAAGCGCACAATGCTTGCATTCGCGGATGAAAATAACTATCCCATCCTGTTCCATTGCTCACTCGGACGCGACAGAACGGGAACTACTGCATTCCTTCTTCTCGCACTTTGCGGAGTTGATGAGGAAACGATCGTAAGAGATTATTACACATCCTTCTATTCAAGACAGGGTAACTTCTCCGCACAGGAGCTTGCAGGTGCTGTGCAAAATATCGCATGGCTTACAGAAGGACTTAACAACTTCGGCACAGAAGAAGACACACTTCAGATAAAGGTTAAAAACTACCTGCTTTCCACAGGTCTTGTAGAACAGGATCTCGCAAAGATAAGAGATATTCTTGTTACTGACTGAAATTAATAATGTGTAAGTCAAAAACGGGAGTGTAATGCATTCATACGGGACGTCGTCACTTTGCAAAGCAAAGTGATTGCGTCTTGTCCCCTACAAAATATTCAAAAAACATATGGGCTGCTCGTATCGGGAAGGATATGAGCAGCCCTGTTTTTTGTTATATTTTACCTTTGAATTTCTTTATCTGCTGACACATAAGGTCATAGTAGAACGTGCCGTATTCCACGGACGGTTCAAGATCTCGTGAGCCCTCGGGATTTTTTTGCTCGCTCGATGTCCATTCGTTCCACGTGGTGAACAGTATCATCGATGCGCCAAGCTCACACGCACGCTGTACCTGCTTTTTAAGAGTTGCGCCGCTTGAACGCAATTCGCTTTTTTCAGCGCTTTCTCCACGTGTTGCCGCAGAGCATGTCACAGTTTCGACTGTTCCGTTGAGCTGTGTATATGTCTGGGGTGAACGCTCCTCCCAGCTCCAGAAATGCTCAGAGCACAGCTTTCTGTCATACAATGACGGCTGCTGACCGACATATCCCGTCATCCAGCGTACAGTAAATCTGTCATCTGTCCATTTCGGGTTAGTACCGTACTGATTAGGCGTCGCGCCGTAGCAGATGAGAAGCGGCTTTCCCTGATAGTAGTAATACATATCGCCGTATTCTTCATTTTCAACAAAGGAAGAATATACCTGATCCGCCTTTTTCTGATGCTTGCCGTTATCGACATTCGTCTGTCCCGCATGTCCCGGACCTAAAAACAACGCTATTTTCGGTGCATTCGGTACAGTGTTCCACACTTCGAACATTTTGTACGTGGAATGCTCGATCATTCGGAAATCCTCTGCATACTCAAGCGTTGACGAGGAAATTGTCGTATTATTTGACCAGTCCACAAACACGAAATCGACATCGGCGGCGGCAAGAAGCTCTGCATGGTAACGCAAAACGTCTTCCTCTTGCGATTCATATTCACCGATAAGGGGTGTGCCCCAAGTGTTTCTCCACCACGTATTTGTGTTTCTGTGCCATGTTGTGTATGAAATTCCGACTATTCTGTCTTCATACGGTGCGGATTCATATTTTCCCACACCTGTTTTACTGCATTCAACGTCATCATAATTGAATACGATCTCTTCATAAATTCTGAAATTCTCCGATGCAAGCATTTTTTTGTCATCGGATATTTCGGCATTTGCAGGGTACACCGTACAAATTCCGCTTGCACTGTCATATGATGCCTTATAACCGAGAATTTTTGCAAAGCTGTCAACACACATATAAAGTCCGCCGTCAATATCCTTAACGGATGTGAACGGCTTATCCTCGCCGTTTACATTCATAACAGGTCTGCCGACAGTCACAGTGAGCGATGCGTTACCTCTTTCGGCTTTTATAAGCTCACCGTCAATATTGCATGTAAAATCAAACATTTCAAAAAGAGTTGCGGCATCTGCATAGATCTTTCCGTCAAGCTCCTTTGTTTTTGCCGTATGCATAAACGCCTCTTTATCCTTGAAGGAGTATTCCCTTCCTGTCATAAAAGCGTAGACCGTTTCATCGGGAGTGAATTTTTCCTCAGATACGTGCGAAATGCTCAACGCACCGATAATACACGACGATCTGTTCGTTTCCGCACGGAAATATCCGTGCGTATTTTTATCAAAAATAAATCTTCCCGAGGTGCATGATGAAAGCTCACCTCCCGAAGGATCTTTCAGGGAAAGCCCTGTATCGGTAAGTGTTACCGTTGCAATATGCGTACCGTTTGCAGACACCTTTATTTCATCGGGCGTGCCTTCAAATACTGCTTTTACGCCGTCTTTGCAGTCAAACGGCAAAGATTCCGTCACCGTACATTCAAGTACATCCTTGATACGTGCCGTGACTTTATTTTTATTAAACGAAAACCAAAGTCCGCTTTCCGTGTGGATATCCTCAGACATACCGCACAGAATACCTGCCATAACACCGTCATCGGTATCTGAGCTGTCATCGTAAAGATACGCTTCCGCTGTATAAGGGAAAGAAACTATCCTTTCGGAAAAGCCTACCGCGCCGATCTCTCTTTTAGAGCCTACAAGTCCCTTTTGTTTGTTTCCGGTGTAATTCTCGCCTGTGAGCGTCAGATATTTGTTGACCTTACACGTTCCGACGGTACATTCGGTAAAATCAAAGCTGTGGGTGAAATTATTTCTCGTCTGCAAAAGAAGCTCCGTTATATCAAACGGTATTTCAGAAGGATCTCCCTCTGTAACGGTATCGGATACTGTTTCCTCTTTGTTTTCGCCCGTACATGCGGATGTGAAAAAACAGGTAAAGACAGTTGCCGATATAATTATCCATGACAAAAAACGTCTCATGTTATATTTTTCCTTTAAATTTCTTTATCTGCTGACACATAAGGTCATAGTAGAAAGTGCCGTGCGCCTTTGAGGGTTCGAGGTCTTTTGAATTTTCCTCGGAGATCTGCTCGCTTTTCATCCATTCATTCCACGAAACGAGAATGGCAATACGTGCGCCGAGATTATATGCTCTTTGGAATTGCTTTTTGAATGTCGCACCGTTATTTCTCTCTGCCGGCGGAATGTAGCTCGGTGAGCCTTCCCTGCCCTGACGTCTTGTTGAAGCGCAGATCGTTACGGCTTCAACCGTTCCCTGCGATACGGTAAAGGTCTGCGCGCCTCTTTCCTCCCAGCTCCAGAAGTGATGGCTCTTGCGTGTTTCCTTGTCGTAAAGATCGCCTTGCTGACCGACATATCCCGTTACCCAACGGATGGTGAAGCGGTCATCCTTCCATTCGGGATCGGCACCGTAGAATGTAGGGGTTGCGGCATAGCAAAGCAAAAGCGGCTTACCATCGTAATAAAAATACATATCGTGTCTGTCGGGGTTTGCAACGTAATCTCTGTATATCTGCTCAACCTTTCTGTCATGGTCGCCTGAATCAATGCTCTTTTGTCCATCGTGGCCGGGACCTGCAAAAAGCGCAATTTTCGGTGCATTAGGTATCGTCTTCCAGATGTCAAACAGCATGTCCGTTGTGATTTCTATTGTTCTGAAATCATCCCTGAAATCACTCATCGTTTCGGGAACGTAGTAGGTATTGTTCGACCAGTCAACAAACACAAGGTCAACATCAGCTTTCGCAAGCATCTCTCCGTGGCGGCGGATAATTTCCGCATCATCTGAACGGTACTTTCCGTAAAGCGGTTCATTCCACGTGCTTTTCTCCCAATTAAGGTCGGCACGAAGCCACGCGGAATACGCAACAGCTACCATTCTTTCTTCAAACGGTGTTTTGGGATATATTCCCACACCGATATTGTCACATTCAACGTCTGATACGTCGTTTATTATATTTTCAAGCTCTTTGTTCATAGCAAAACCTCCAATTGAACTACCTGATTTTAACACACATATAAAAAAAAGTCAAGGGGTCGGCGCCCTCGACG